>NZ_SMKQ01000055.1 GCF_004348995.1 Nonomuraea terrae | reverse complement strand
CGTAGCTCCCGCTTCGGCGGCTCGCGGTTCGGTGGCTCGGGCGGCTCGGGTGGCTCACGGTCCGGAGGGTCGCGGTCGCGTGGCTCCGGCGGGGGGCTGTTCGGCGGCTCCGGCGGCTCCGGCGGCGGTTCGCGGTCCGGCGGCGGGCTCTTCGGCGGGTCCGGTGGCGGGTCGCGGTCCGGCGGGTCCGGTGGAGGGTCGCGGTCCGGTGGGTCGCGTCCCAGCGGCGGGGCCCGGCCGTCAGGGCCGCGGATCTTCGGCTCCGACGAGCCGTCCTCCCGTACCGCTGAGGCGCCGCCGCTCTGGCTGCGCAGCAGCGGCAACGGCGGCGGCTCCGGCGGCGCAAGCCCCTCCGTCCCCTTCTGGCTCAAACCGAGCAACCCGGACAAGGACTGATACATGGCGCAGCCAGGTGACCGGCGGGGGGTGGCCTTCGCCGCCATCGCCGTGGTCTTGGCGGCGGTTGGCCTCTACCTGACGCTCTGGTCCGATCCGCCCGAGCCCGAGCCGGCCGAGCCGGAGGCCCGGGCCACCAGCGCCGCCGTGGCGTCCAGCACGCCGCTGGCGACGGCGAGCGACGAGCCGTTCGACGTGTACGCGTACCTGCCGATGACCGAGGAGCAACTCGCCGCGGCGGCCGACCTCGCCGAGCGGTTCACCGCCGAGTACGGCACCTTCCGCTACGACGAGGACGCTGCGGCCTACGCGGCGCGGCTCAAGGCGTACACCACCGCCGAGCTCGGCAACACGCTGGCCCGCACCCGGACGTCGGCGGGCACCGTCGAGGAGGAGCGCGACGACCAGCTGGTCTCCACGGCCACGGCGCGGCTGAAGGAGATCAGGCAGGTCGAGAGGAGCTCCATCGTCTTCGTCGTCACCGCGACCCGCCAGATCGACTCCAACAGCTCCGACCAGGCCGTCACCGAGGACTACGCGGTCACGGTGAGCCAGCTCGGATCCGATTGGCGCATCTACGACATCCTGCCGGCCACCGAGGGCCAGGAGGGAGACACCTCGGGTTGAGACTCTCACCGACGCGCCTCGCCGTGCTGATCGGCGTGGCCGGGGCGCTCCTGCTCGTGGCGGTCATCGTCTCGCCGATGCTGCTGATCTCGATGCCGTCGTTCCTCAACAACGGCGGCACGGCCGTCGACTGCGACGACACCGCGCAGGTGGAGGAGGCCTCCGACTCGGCGGCCTCCGACATCCCGTCCGAGTACCTGGAGCTGTACCAGGAGTACGGCGAGCGGATCGGCGTCCAGTGGAACATCCTGGCCGCCGTGGGCAAGCGCGAGACCGACCACGGCCGCTCCAGCCTGCCGGGCGTCAAGAGCGGCACCAACCACGCCGGCGCCGCAGGGCCGATGCAGTTCCTCATCTCCACGTGGGGCGGCAAGGCCAGAGTCCCGATGTCGTCGACGTTCAACGGGTACGCCTCCGACGGTGACGGCGACGGCGTGGGCGACGTCTACAACCCCGCCGACGCCATCCTGGGCGCCGCGAAGATGCTCAAGCGCAACGGCGCCCCCGAGAACGTGCGCCGCGCGTTGTTCGTCTACAACCGCGCCTGGTGGTACGTCGACCAGGTCGAGGAGATCGCCCGCACCTACGCCCAGTCGGGCGAGGTCGAGGTGCCGCCGCAGGCGTCGGAGGAGTGCGACGAACCGCTGGTCGACGCCGCGCCGAGCGACGTCGTGGCCAAGATTCTGGCGTACGCGCTGGAGCAGCGCGGCAAGCCGTACCTGTGGGGCGGCACCGGGCCCGACGCGTTCGACTGCTCGGGGGTCATCTACGCGGCCTACCGGGAGGCGGGGCTGTCGATCCCGCGTACGACGTTCGGGCAGTGGCCGTTCGGCGTGAAGGTGTTAGAAGGGCAGGAGCAGCCCGGAGACCTGGTGTTCTTCAATTCCGGGCCGGGGACGTCCCCCGACAACCCCGGACATGTCGGGCTGGTCGTGTCGAAGGGCAAGATGCTGGAGGCACGCTGCCGGCTGTGCGGGCCCATCAAGGTCACGAGCTACGAGTCGCGTACGAACCGGGTGGGCTTCACCCGTCCCCTGCAGAACCCCGATGTTCAGGAGCAGCTGAAGAGGCTGCAGAATTCCACGCTATGAGGACAGTCACCACATGAGCGCGGTCGTGGTCGTGGCCGCAGTGATCGTCGCCTCCGGCGGGCGGGTGCTGGCGGCGCAGCGCGCCGAGCCGGCCGCGCTCGCCGGTGGCTGGGAGTTTCCCGGCGGCAAGGTCGATCCTGGCGAGGGCGAGGAGGCGGCGCTCGTGCGGGAGTGCCGGGAGGAGCTCGGCGTGGAGATCGCCGTGGGCGAACGCGTCGGCGACGACTGGCCGCTCGCCGACGGGTACGTCATGCGTGTCTGGTTGTGCTCCCTGGCCTCGGGCACGCCGCAGGCCCGCGAGCACCTGGCGTTGCGGTGGCTGGGGCCGGGGGAGTACTACTCCGTGGACTGGCTCGGAGCTGATCTTCCGGTCATGAAGACGGTCGAGAATCTCCTCGTCCGCGACTAGGGCATTAGGATTGGGTCGTGCCTCTCTGTGACACAATGGTTACTCCATGTGATTTGTCGCAGCGGGGGAGCTGGAATGATGCGGCGTGGCTGGATCATTGCCGGGGCCCTGATTCTGGCGGCGGTTCCCTCTGTTCCGTGGGCGGCGACGGGGGTTTCGCTGGTGCTCGAGCGGGAGAACGGAGCCGAGGGCACCGGAAAATGGGTCAGGACCGGCGATGTGCAGCGCTTCAGGGTGCGCCTGAACGGGATGGGCCGTGGAGCCAAGGTCGCGGTGGCGGCCAACCCGGCGGAGGCGCTGGGTGAGGTGTCCTGCGTACCGGCGGGCGGTGATCCGGGCCTTGGGGCCGGAGCAGGCGCTGGTGCTGTCACGGGTGCCGATGGCGGTCCCGGCAGTGACCTCGGTAGTGACCTCGCTGGTGGTCTCGGTGGCGGTGCGACCGGGGTTCCTGGCGCCGCTGCTGTGACAGAGGCCGGTTTCGGGCGTGCGGAGAGCGGGCTGGCCGCGCAGGCCCTCACCGCCGTGGGCATGCCGACTACGGCGGAGGCGCTGACCGCCGCACAGGCACCTGCTGCCGGGGGCACGCCGGTTGCCGAGGGGACGCCTCCCGCGGGCGTACAGGCTGCCGTGGAGGCGCCCGTCGCGGGGGGAACGGCTACTGCGGTGGAGGCCCCGGCCGGGGCGGGAACGTCGGGCGCGGTGGAGGCGCCGGCCGCCGCTGGCGAGTCGGCCGCGGTGGGCGGTGGGCCGACCGGAGCGCGGGTGTGCCGGCTGGGGAACATCAGCGGCGAGCGGGCCGTGGACGTCACGGTGACCGCGCCCGCCGGGGCCGAGGAAGTGGTGCTCGCGGCGGTGGCCAGGATGCGCTCCGCCTCGGACGGCGGGCTGACCACGATGAGCAGGATCGCCGCCCTGACCGTCCAGAAGCTCGATGCCGGCACGACCGACCCGGCGCAGACAGGCGCCTCCACGAACGCGACCGGTACCGCCACCGGGCAACTGACGGGCGTCGTCGTCCCACGCTCGGCCACCATCGGCGCGCGCCCGCCCGCCGCCGGTACGGGCTCGCCGTCCGCTGGTACGCGCCGGCCCGCTGCCGGGACCGGTCCGTCCGGCTCAGGGAGGCCCGCCGCCGGAACGCGGCCCCTTGTCCGTACGGATGCGGACGGGCGGCCCGTTGGGGTCGGTGTTGTGGGGGGAGTCTCCGGTCAGGCGGATGCCGAGGGTGCTTCGGCTCAGGACGGTGTCGGGGGAACGCCGGTTGTGGAGGTTCCCGACAGGCTGGGCGTGGCCCACGTCGATCCTGACGGCGGCGGAGCAGTGGATGAGCGGCGGGTCGCGCGGGTCGAAGCCGTGGAGCGCCGGCCTGGGCAGGCCGATGGCGGAGGACGGGCCGACGGAGTCGGGCGAGTGCTCGCGCAGGGGCCTGGGCAAGGTGGAGCCGACGCCTCCGCCGGGGTTTCGCCGCAGACTCTGTCCGACGCGCCGCGTGCCGTGGGAGGCCGGCCGCGAGTGACCGGCCAGCAAGGCGCCAAGCCGGGTGCGGCGACCGGTCAGGCTGGTACGAGCAGCAGTCAGCAGGGAGCCGCGGGTCAGCCGGGTGTCGCTGGGGGGCAGCCTGGTGTGGCGGGCCAGCCGGGTGTCACCGCGGGGCAGCCTGGTGCGGCCGGTCAGCCGGGGGCGGCCACAGGGCAGCCCGGCGTTGCCGGTCAGCCGGGTGTCAGCAGTGGGCAGCCCGGTGTGGCGGGCCAGCCGGGTGTCACCAGTGGGCAGCCCGGTGTGGCGGGCCAGCCGGGGGGCGTGCCCGGTGTGGCGGGGCAAGTGCCTGGTGGGGTGCAGTTGCCGGCTACCGGTGGGGGGATTGCCGCGTTCCAGGGGGAAGGTGCCGGAAGTGAGGCGCCGTTGCCTTGGGAGCTGGCCACGTCCGCCAGGCCCGTAAGGGATGGTGAAAGCGTGAGCCTGGTCGAAGGGCAGCGCGGGATGTTCATGGTCGCGGGGGGAGTCGGCGTGCTGATGGCGACCCTGTGGATCATTGGCACGGTACAACGAGGCCGTAACCGGAAAAAGGTGCTGTAAAGGAGGCTTTACTGTTGCTTTTCCCCGACTAGTATTCCCTTGACCAAGGTTCCGGGACTACGCGGAGGACACCGGTGGCACGCAGGAGAGCGACAGCCGTGTCCGCTGTCGTCCTGGCGCTCGGCCTGACCGGCGTGGCGGTGACGCCGTTCGTCATGCAGAGTGCTAGCGCCGCGGTGGCGCTGGACCCCGTCCCGCCCTGTGACGTCGGCGAGGTCTGCGACATCGTCCCCGAGACGACCGTCACGGTCACCACGACCCTCGGCTCGCCGACGGTCGAAGGCCCGGAAGACCAGGAGCATCCGGAGACGACGATCACCAAGACCGTCACCGCGACTCCGAGCTCGACCCCGACGAAGACCACCAGGTCTCCGAAGCCGACGAAGACCACCAGCTCCCCCGCGACCCCGCCGCCGGCCATCACACAGAACCCGCAGCCGCTGCCCACCCAGTCCGCCGAGGTCCCGGTGGTGCCGACCACGCCCACCCCGGAGCAGTCGGTCGAGATGCCGGCCATCGCGCCGAGCGAGACCATCCCGCCGGTCGTGCCGAGCGAGACGCAGGTCGCCTCCTCCGAGGAGGTGCCGCTGGAGCTGCGCAACGCGGCGCCCGAGTACGACCAGCGGGCCATGGCGCAGCAGCTCAGCATCCCGGCGCTGGTGCTGGTGCTGCTCGCGCTCTTCGCCGTGCTGATCTTCGAGGGACGGCTGCGCCGCATGGCCCACGCGGCCGCCGTACGGAAGGCGGGCCCGCAGCTGGGGCGGCCGGACATGCCTCCGGCGGGCGGTTACCCGGCAGGGCCCGGGTACGCCTCGGCCGGCTTCCCGTCGCCCGGCTACCCGGGCGGGACGGCGTACGCGCCGATCATCAGTTTCGTGCCGGTGCAGACCTATCCGAGCGGCCAGCCCGGCTACGGCCCGGGCTACCCGGAGCCGAGCGCGCCGTACCCGCCCCAGGGGTACGGACAGGAGCCGCCCACGCCGCCGGAGCCTGTGGTGCTGCGTCCGGAGGAGTTCGTCTCCACCAACGAGCCGCCCGAGCCGCCCGGGGCGACCCGCGAGCCGGACGAGCCGGCGCGTGAGCGGAGTCTGTTCGAGCCGGTGATCGCCCCGGAGCCGCTCCCGGGCGACATCCCGCCGGGCGGCGCCGACCCGTACGAGGGGCCGGTGCCGCCGCTCGGCCCCGCCTCGGCCGCGGAGGCGGGCGACGCGGAGCCCTGGATGGAACCGGGCTCGCTGTTCACCCCGAAGAAGCCCGTTTCGGACGACCCCGGCGAGGGATACGAGCCGCCGCCGTACCTGCCGCCCGACGTGGAGGCGACGGCCGTGCAGCCGCTGCCCGTGACCGAGGAGCAACCGCAGCCCGGCGGCAGGCGCAAGGGCTCGCGCCGCAAGAAGTAGCCGCACCCGGACAGCATGGCGGGGGCCGGTCGTCACGACCGGCCCCCGCCGTTGCGTTTCACGCGGCTACTTGCGCCTGAAGATCTTGTCGCCGAGCCAGACCAGCGGGTCGTACTTGCGGTCGACCACGCGTTCCTTCATCGGGATCAGCGCGTTGTCGGTGATCTTGATGTGTTCGGGGCACACCTCGGTGCAGCACTTGGTGATGTTGCAGTAGCCGAGCCCGTGCTCCTCCTGCGCCGCCTCCTGCCGGTCGGCCACGTCGTACGGGTGCATGTCAAGCTCGGCGATCCGCATGAGGAAGCGCGGACCGGAGAAGTTGGTCTTGTTCTCCTCGTGGTCGCGGATCACGTGGCAGACGTTGTTGCACATGAAGCACTCGATGCACTTGCGGAACTCCTGGGACCGCTCGACGTCGACCTGCTTCATCCGGTATTCGCCCGGCCGGACGCCGGCCGGCGGCGTGAAGGACGGGATCTCCCGGGCCTTCTGGTAGTTGTACGACACGTCGGTGACGAGGTCCTTGATGACGGGGAACGTCCGCATCGGGGTGACCGTGATGGTCTCGTCCTCGTCGAAGGTGGACATGCGCGTCATGCAGCCGAGCCGGGGCTTGCCGTTGATCTCCATGCTGCACGAGCCGCACTTGCCCGCCTTGCAGTTCCAGCGCACCGCGAGGTCGGGCGCCTGGGTGGCCTGGAGGCGGTGGATGATGTCGAGGACGACCTCGCCCTCGTTGACCTCCACGGTGAAGTCCTCGAGCCTGCCCTCGCCGCCCTCACCGCGCCAGACCTTGAACTTTGCCTTGTAGCTCATGACTTCGCTATCCCGTCGAACTCGGCCATCTCTTCGTCGGTGAGGTACTTCGTCAGCTCGTCCCGGTCGAACAGCGTGATGAGGTCGTCGCGCATCTGCTGCTGCGCCTTCTCCTCCACCTTGACGGCGGAGCCGTCGCCCAGGGAGCAGAGGAGCAGCTTGCGGCGCCACTTCGGGTCCATCGCCGGGAAGTCGTCGCGCGTGTGGCCGCCGCGGCTCTCTTCGCGCATGAGCGCGGCGCGCGCCACGCATTCCGACACCAACACCATGTTGCGCAGGTCGATCGCGAGATGCCAACCCGGGTTGTAGACGGCGGAACCGGCCGCCCCGACCATCTTGACGCGTTCCTTGAGTTTCTCGACGACCTGCAGGGCCTCGGAGACCTCCTCGGCCTTGCGGATGATGCCGACCAGGTCGTTCATCGTCCGCTGGAGCTCGTGGTGCACCTCGTACGGGTTGTCGCCGCTGCGGCCGAGCGGCGCGAGGGCCTCCTGCCGCGCGGACTCCACCTGCTCCGGGAGCACCTTGGGGCGGCCGGCCAGCTCGTCGACGTACGCCGCCGCGCCCGCGCCCGCCCGGCGGCCGAAGACCAGCAGGTCGGACAGCGAGTTGCCGCCCAGCCGGTTGGAGCCGTGCATGCCGCCGGACACCTCGCCGGCCGCGAACAGACCGGGCACGGCCGCCGCGCCGGTGTCGGCGTCGACCTCGACGCCGCCCATGACGTAGTGGCAGGTCGGACCCACCTGCATGGGCTCGGCGGTGATGTCGACGTCGGCCAGCTCCTTGAACTGGTGGTGCATCGACGGCAGCCGCCGCTTGATCTCCTCGGCGGGCAGCCGGGTGGAGACGTCGAGGAAGACGCCGCCCTGCGGGGATCCGCGCCCGGCCTTCACCTCGGCGTTGATCGCGCGGGCCACCTCGTCACGCGGCAGCAGCTCCGGCGGGCGCCGGTTGTTGGCCTGGTCGGTGTACCAGCGGTCGGCCTCCTCCTCGGTGGTGGCGTACTGGTGCTTGAACACCTCGGGGATGTAGTCGAACATGAAGCGCTTGCCCTCGGAGTTGCGCAGCACGCCGCCGTCACCGCGTACGGACTCGGTGACGAGGATGCCGCGCACGGAGGGCGGCCAGACCATCCCGGTGGGGTGGAACTGGATGAACTCCATGTTGATGAGGTTCGCGCCGGCGAGCAGGGCCAGGGCGTGGCCGTCTCCGGTGTACTCCCAGGAGTTGGAGGTGACGACGTACGACTTGCCGATGCCGCCGGTCGCGAGGACCACCGCGGGAGCATCGAAAAGCACGAAATTTCCGGACTCGCGCCAGTAGCCGAACGCGCCCGAGATCCGGTCGCCGTCCTTGAGCAGCCGGGTGACCGTGCACTCGGCGAAGACCTTGATGTAGGCCTCGTAGTCGCCGTGCGTCTCGTGGTCCTCCTGCTGGAGCGCGACGACGCGCTGCTGCAGGGTGCGGATCATCTCCAGGCCGGTACGGTCGCCCACGTGTGCGAGCCGCGGGTACTCGTGCCCGCCGAAGTTCCGCTGGCTGATCTTGCCGTCTTTGGTGCGGTCGAACAGCGCGCCCCAGGCCTCGAGCTCCCAGACCCGGTCGGGCGCCTCCTTGGCGTGCAGCTCGGCCATCCGCCAGTTGTTCAGGAACTTGCCGCCCCGCATGGTGTCACGGAAGTGCACCATCCAGTTGTCGTCCGGGTTGACGTTGCCCATCGCCGCGGCGGCGCCGCCCTCGGCCATGACGGTGTGCGCCTTGCCGAACAGCGACTTGCAGACGATCGCCGTCCTCTTGCCCTGCTGGCGGGCCTCGATCGCGGCCCGCAGCCCGGCGCCGCCGGCGCCGATGACGACGACGTCGTATTCGTGACGCTCTGTGTTGTGCGTGTTTTCCACTGAAGCTGGTCCTTACGCGTACGGGAAGGCGATGATGCCCTTGGCCACCATGCGGACGTAGAAGTCGGCGCCCATGACCGAGAACATCGAGGCCCACGCGAGGGGTTGGTGCTTGGCGTTGAGCTTGGAGACGAACGTCCAGGCCCGGTACCGCAGCGGGTGGCGGGAGAAGTGGTTGAGCCTGCCTGCGGTGATGTGCCGGCAGGAGTGGCACGACAGCGTGTAGGCGTTGATCAGGACGGCGTTGGCGATCAGGATCCAGGACCCCAGGCCGAGCGGCTTGTGCACGACCGCGAGCACGGCGTCGTAGGCCAGGACGAGGCCGATGACGATGGCCGCGTAGAAGAAGTACCGGTGGACGTTCTGGATGATCAGCGGGAACCGCCGCTCACCGGTGTACTTCCCGTGGGGCTCCTGCACGGCGCACGCGGGCGGCGACAGCCAGAACGAGCGGTAGTAGGACTTGCGGTAGTAGTAGCACGTCAGCCGGAAACCGCCGGGCAGCGCCAGGATGAGCAGCCCCGGTGACAGCGTGTACCAGTCGCCGATCGGCGCCCATCCGAACAGCTGAGCCCCCTCGGGGCAGGTCGCCGCGGCCAGACAGGGCGAGGCGAACGGGGCGATGTAGGGCTCGACGAAGATGCTGTTGTCGATGATCGCCCATACACCGTAGACGAGGAACGAGCTGAGCCCGAGGAATGTCAGGAACGGGACCAGCCACCATCTGTCTGTGCGCAGGGTGCGCACTTTGACCTGCGCACGCTGCCTTCTCATCGGGGCTTCGGGCGTCGTCTGGGTCATCGCGGACCTCTCCACCTCCCGCGGACCCGTCGCGCAGGGGGTCCGTGGTGTCGTTTCGCTGGGCGCGCTCACGGCCGGATCCGCACGGGCGCGCGTTGGTGGGGGATACGTTACGACGACAGGATCGAAATTTGTGAGCGACGTCACTCACTTTTTCGATGACTGGCTGTGATTCCTGTCACGTACGTGCTCAAGCCCGATTCCCATGAACGGGCAACTTAACCACAGTGACGAAAAAATTATCTATCTGACGGACAACTCGGATGAATTGCTCGAAATCTACGGGCTTGGAGACGTACGCGTTGGCATGCAGCCGATAGCTGTGCAGGATGTCCTCCTCGGCCTGAGACGTCGTCAGGATGACCACGGGGATGGTCCGCAGGCCGACGTCGTCCTTGACCTCGCGCAGCACCTCCAGGCCGCCCATCCGGGGCAGGTTGAGGTCGAGCAGGATGAGGTCGGGGCGCGGCGCGTCGGCGTAGCCGCCCTCCCGGCGCAGGAACGCCATCGCCTGCTCGCCGTCGTTGACGACGCTCAGCCGGTTGCGCACCTTGTTCAGGTCGAACGCCTCCCGCGTCAGCAGGATGTCGCCCTGGTCGTCCTCCACCAGCAGCACCTCGATGGGCCGCCATTCGTTCGTCATCGGTCTCCCGCCGCCGGTAGGGTCCAGCGGAACGTCGCGCCCCGGCTCTCGGCCTCGCCGTCGAGCCACAGCTGTCCGCCGTGGTATTCGACGATCTTCCGGCAGAGTGCCAGTCCGATGCCAGTCCCCGGATAGACCTCCCGCGGGTGGAGGCGCTGGAAGATGAGGAAGATGCGGTCGGCGTACTTGGGCTCGACGCCGATGCCGTTGTCGGAGCAGCTGAACTCCCACATGTCGCCCGCGCGCCGGGCCCCGATGTGGATGCGTGGCGGCTCCTCGGAGCGGAATTTGATGGCGTTCTCGATGAGGTTCTGGAACAGCTGGGTGAGCTGCGTGGGGTTGCCGTCGACCTGGGGCAGCTCGTCCCTGGTGACGGTGGCCGAGGTGTCGTCGATGGCGGCCGAGAGGTTGTCGAGCGCCCGGTCCAGCACCGCGCCGGTCTCCGTGGGGGACCTGCCGCCGGTGACGCGGCCCACGCGGGAGAAGTCGAGCAGGTCGTTGATCAGCAGCTGCATGCGCTTGGCGCCGTCGACCGCGTAGTGGATGTACTGCCGGGCCCGGTCGTCGAGCTCGGGGGCGTAGCGCTGCTCCAGCATCTGCGTGAAGCTCGCGACCTTGCGCAGCGGCTCCTGCAGGTCGTGGCTGGCGACGTACGCGAACTGCTCCAGCTCGCTGTTGGACCTGCGCAGCTCCTCGGCCTGGTCGCTGGCCACCCGCCAGGCCGACACGATGCGGTCGCGCATGGAGTCGATGTGGCTGGACAGCTCCGCGAGCTCCGCCGGACGGTCGACGTGCAGGTCGCGGTCGAAGTCGCCGGCGGCCACCGCGCGGACCTGGTCGGTGAGCTGGTCGATGGGTTTCAGCACGGCGAAGCGGACGATGAAGATCAGCACGAGGCCGCAGGCGAGCAGCAGCCCGAACAGCACGAGCAGGGCCGTGTTGAGCCGGCCGATCTGCGCCGTCACCTCCGGCCGCGGGGCGAGGTCGAGGGTGTCGCCGATCATCGTCATGACGATCACGAACCCGCCCGCGAACGTCAGGCCCGCGAGCGTCCCGATGACCAGGAACCAGCGGACGACCGGCAGCCGGCCGACCCCCGTCGGCTCCTTCGGCGGCGGCAGCGGATGGATGCTCACGAACTCCTCCTGCGCAGCAGGACCACGGCCAGGTCGTCGCTCAGGGTGCCCACGTGGGTGATGAGCCGGTCGAGGTCGACGCCGCCCTGCCGGCGTACGAGGTCGACCAGGCCCTCGACGCCGAGCAGCTCCTCGCGTTCGCCCGCGGCGGCCTCGATCAGGCCGTCGGTGTAGAGCATCATCGTCCACTCCAGCCCCAAGGGCACGTCGATCATCCTCCACTCGGCGTCGGGGAAGATCCCCAGCGGCGGGCCCGAGGGCGTGCCGTCCACCACCTCGATCACGCCGTCGCGCACGAGCACCGGGGGAGGGTGCCCGACCACGCGCATGCGGGCGTGGGACAGGTCGGGGGAGATCGTGGCCGTGCACAGGGTGGTGAAGATCTCGGGGGCCTTGCGCTCGGCGCGCAGCAGGAGGTCGAGTGTACGCAGCAGCGTGTCGCCGGTCTGCCCGGCCAGCACCAGGGAGCGCCAGGCGATGCGCAGCGCCACGCCCAGCGCGGCCTCGTCGGGGCCGTGCCCGCACACGTCGCCGACCACGACGTGCACCGCGCCGTCGGGCGTCTGCACGGTGTCGAAGAAGTCGCCGGCCAGGGTGCCGCCGCTGCCCGGCAGATACCGGGTGAGGTGTTCGATGGCCTGCGTCCGCAGCAGCGGGCCGGGCAGCAGGGCGCTCTCCAGCCGGGCGTTCTCCTTGGCCGTCAGCTCCGCCTGGACGAGGCGGACATGGGCCAGGTCGGCGCGCTTGCGCTCCATCGCGTACCGGATCGACCTGGCCAGCAGCCGGGCGTCGATGTCCTGCTTGACGAGGTAGTCCTGGGCGCCCGACTGCACGGCAGAGACGCCCACGTGGACGTCGCGCAGGCCGGTCAGCACCAGCACGGCGGTGTGCGGGGCCAGCGCGAGCACCTCCTCCAGCGCCTCCAGGTGGCTGGCGTCAGGCAGGGAGAGGTCCACGAGGACGCACTGGATGTCGGCGGTGAGCTTGGACTTGGCCTCCTCGAGGCTGCGCGCACGGAAGATCTTGGGTGGCGCGACGGCCTGTTTGAGCAGCTCTTCGACGAGGAACGCGTCGCCGTCGTCGTCCTCGATGAGGAGCAGCGTCAGCGTTTCGGAGAGATTTGCCGTCACACGCGCCTCTTCGGGGGGTCGGAAGCCTTGATGGTCATTCTGCGATGAGTTCTACGCCTTGGGGAAGCGTGCCCTCGTGCCCAGCTTCTACGACAAAGGTGAGCAAGGTCTCCCGAAAGGCCTGCGCCGCTCTGGTGGGCTCGACATCCTTGCGGTGGGCGAGGGCGATCGTCCGGCTCAGCCCCGGCGGCGCCAGCGGCGTGCCCGACAGGCCGGGACGCCCGTCGAGCACCATCGACGGCACCACGGCCACGCCCAGGCCCGCCTCCACGAACCGCAGGACCGCGTCCATCTCCCCGCCCTGCACCGCGAACCGCGGCTCGAACCCGGCCTGGCGGCAGGCCGCCAGCGTGGCCTCGCGCAGGTCGTAGCCGCGCCGGAACATCACCATCTGCCGGCCGCGCAGGTCTTCGATGCGCAGGTACGGGCCCTTCACGTGCTCGTGGGAGGGCGTGACGACGACGAGGTTCTCCCGCAGGATCTCCTGCGTCGCCAGCGAGGGATCGTCGCTCTGCAGCGGCATGATGATCAGCGACAGGTCGAGCTGGCCCCGGGCCAGCGCCCTGACCAGGTCACGCGAGCCGCCCTCCTCCACCAGCAGCTCGATCCCGGGGTAGGCCCGGTGGAAGCGGGCCAGCGCGTCGGCCAGCAGCCCGGCGCAGAGCGACGGCGTGGCCCCGAGGCGTACGCGGCCGCGGCGCAGCCCGGCCAGCTGGGCGACCTCCTGGCGGGCGGTGTCGGCGTCGGCCAGGATGCGGCGGGCGAGCGGCAGCAGCGCCTCCCCGGCCGCGGTGAGGGTGACGTTGCCGCGCGCCCGGGAGAACAGCGGCGCGCCGAGGTCGGCCTCCAGGGCCTTGATCTGCTTGCTCAGGGACGGCTGCGCGACCCGCATGCGCTCGGCCGCCTGGGTGAAGTGCCTGCTCTCGGCGACCGCGACGAAGTACGCGAGCTGCTGCAACTGCATGTGATATTCCTCGCACCTGCGCGGCTTAAGGTCGGCATAAGGCCGCCCCGACCCACATCATAGCCTCAAGCTATCGAAACCAGACCTGTGATGACTTGGACGGATCAATGCTGGATATCTAGCGTCAGAAATCGTGACTGCCACGATAGAGCGCGGTTCCGCGACCGCGCCTGTTAACTCCCCCAAGAAGGCTCCAGCGCGGAAGAGGCCCGGCGGGTTCCTCGGCTCGTCGAACGGCAAGAAAGTCGTCATGGCCGTCACGGGCGCCGTGATGGTCCTCTTCCTCGTCGCCCATATGCTCGGCAACCTCAAGATCTTCTTTGGTCGCGACTCGTTCAACGAGTACGCGCACGCCCTGCGCACCCTGCTGGAGCCGATCGCCCCCTACCGCACGCTGCTGACGATCCTGGAGATCGTGCTGGTCGTGTCGGTCGTCATGCACATGTGGGCGGCCATCTCGCTGTCGCGCCGTGCCTCGCACGCCCGTCCGGTCAAGTACGTCGCCAAGAAGTCGCAGGCCAACGGCTACGCCACGCACATCATGCGGTTCGGCGGCGCGACGATCCTGCTCTTCGTCATCTGGCACCTGCTCGACCTGACCTTCGGCGTGGTCAACCCGGAGGGCTTCAACTCCACTCCCGCCGACCGGATGGTCTCCGGCTTCGACGCGTCCCGCTGGTGGGTCACGCTCATCTACGCGGTGGCCGTCGTCATGGTCGGCCTGCACCTGCGCCACGGCATCTGGAGCGCCTTCCAGACGCTCGGCTGGGCCAACCGCAACCGCTACCGCGCCCTGCGCGTCACCGCCGCCGCGGTCTCCGTGGTGCTCGTGGTCGGCTTCCTGGCTCCGCCCCTCGCGATCACGTTCGGAGTAATCAAGTGAAGTACACCGAAGGCCCCGAGATCCGGGACGCCAAGGCTCCCGAGGGCCCGATCGAGGGCCGCTGGGAGAAGCGCAAGTTCAGCGCCAGGCTGGTCAATCCGGCCAACAAGCGCAAGCTGCACGTGATCGTGGTCGGCACCGGCCTCGCGGGCGGCTCGGCCGCCGCGACGCTGGGCGAGCTGGGCTACAACGTCACGTCGTTCTGCTACCAGGACTCCCCGCGCCGCGCCCACTCCATCGCCGCCCAGGGCGGCATCAACGCCGCGAAGAACTACCGCGGCGACGGCGACAGCGTCTACCGCCTGTTCTACGACACCGTGAAGGGCGGCGACTTCCGCGCCCGCGAGTCGAACGTCTACCGCCTGGCCGAGGTCTCGGTGAACATCATCGACCAGGCCGTGGCGCAGGGCGTGCCGTTCGCCCGCGAGTACGGTGGCCTGCTCGACACCCGCTCCTTCGGCGGCGCCCAGGTCTCCCGTACCTTCTACGCCCGCGGCCAGACGGGCCAGCAGCTGCTGCTGGGGGCGTACCAGGCGCTGGAGCGGCAGATCGCGGCCGGGACCGTCACCATGCACACCCGGCACGAGATGCTCGACCTGATCGTCTCCGACGGCCGGGCGCGCGGTGTCATCGTGCGCGACATGGTGACCGGCGAGATCGAGCGCCACTTCGCGGACGCCGTGGTGCTCGCCACCGGCGGCTACGGCAACGTCTTCTTCCTGTCCACGAACGCCAAGGGCTGCAACACCACGGCGATCTGGCGGGCGCACGAGCGCGGCGCGTACTTCGCCAACCCCTGCTACACGCAGATCCACCCGACCTGCATCCCGGTGTCGGGCGAGTACCAGTCGAAGCTCACGCTCATGTCGGAGTCGCTGCGCAACGACGGCCGCGTCTGGGTGCCGCTGAAGAAGAACGACACCCGCGCACCCGGCGACATCCCGGAGGAGGAGCGCGACTACTACCTGGAGCGCATCTACCCGGCGTTCGGCAACCTCGTCCCGCGTGACATCGCCTCCCGCGCCGCCAAGAACGTCTGTGACGAGGGCCGCGGCGTCGGCCCCGGCGGGCTCGGCGTCTACCTCGACTTCCGCGACGCGATCAACCGCCTCGGCCGCGACGCCGTCGAGAAGAAGTACGGCAACCTCTTCGAGATGTACGAGCGCATCACCGGCGAGAACCCGTACGACGTGCCGATGCGCATCTACCCGGCCGTCCACTACACGATGGGCGGGCTGTGGGTCGACTACGACCTGCAGTCGACGATTCCCGGCCTGTTCGTCATCGGCGAGGCCAACTTCTCCGACCACGGCGCCAACCGCCTCGGCGCCTCCGCGCTGATGCAGGGCCTGGCCGACGGCTACTTCGTGCTGCCGACGACCATCGGCGACTACCTGGCCGACGGGCCGTTCGGCGACGTCGACGAGGAGGCCGTGGCCGAGGCCGAGATCAAGGTGCGTACCAAGATCGAGCGGCTGATGTCGGTGAACGGCACCCGTACCCCCGACTCCTTCCACCGCGAGCTCGGCAAGCTCATGTGGGACTACTGCGGCATGGAGCGCACCGAGGAGTCGTTGCGCAAGGCCCTGGAGCGCATCCCCGAGCTGCGCGAGGAGTTCTGGCAGAACGTCAAGGTGAGCGGCACCGCCGAGGAGCTGAACCAGGTGCTGGAGAAGGCCGGCCGCGTCGCCGACTTCTTCGACCTGGCCGAGCTCATGTGCCTCGACGCCCTGATCCGCACCGAGTCGTGCGGCGGCCACTTCCGGGCCGAGTCGCAGGACGCCGACGGCGAGGCCCTGCGCGACGACGAGAACTTCGCGCACGTCTCGGCCTGGGAGCGCACCCCGGACGGGCCCGTCCTGCACAAGGAACCGCTCGAGTACGAGTACGTCAAGATGACCCAGCGGAGCTACAAGTGAACCTGACCCTCAAGGTCTGGCGTCAGAGCGGACCCTCGGACGCGGGCCGGATGGTGACGTACCGCGTGGAGGACGTCTCCCCGGACATGTCCTTCCTCGAGATGCTCGACGTCCTGAACGAGCGTCTCATCCTGGAGGGCGACGACCCGATCGCCTTCGACCACGACTGCCGCGAGGGCATCTGCGGCATGTGCGGCATGGTCATCAACGGCGTGGCCCACGGCGAGCAGCGCGCGACGACGACGTGCCAGCTGCACATGCGCCACTTCGAGGACGACGCCACGATCACCATCGAGCCGTGGCGGGCGGCGCCGTTCCCGGTCGTGAAGGACCTGGTCGTCGACCGCAGCGCGTTCGACCGGATCATCCAGGCGGGCGGCTTCGTCTCGGTGCCGGCCGGTTCGGCCCCCGACGCGCACAGCATCCCGGTGCGCAAGGAGGACGCCGACGCGGCGTTCGACGCGGCCACCTGTATCGGCTGCGGCGCCTGCGTCGCGGCCTGCCCGAACGGCTCGGCCTCCCTGTTCACCGCCGCAAAGATCACCCACCTGAGCCTGGTGCCGCAGGGCCAGCCCGAGCGGCTGTCGCGGGCCAAGGCCATGGTGGACCAGATGGACGCCGAGGGCTTCGGCGGCTGCACCAACACCGGCGAGTGCACGGCGGTGTGCCCGAAGGGCATCCCGCTGGACGCCATCGCCCAGATGAACAGCGACTACCTGAAGGCCAACTCCAAGTAGTCCGGTTCCCCGCCCGGGTGCCCGCCTCCTCTCGCACGGAGGCGGGCACCCGGTTTTTCGTCGCGACCTGATTCTGACGGCCCGAGGACGCGCTGGTGAGCGCCGGACACCTCCGTTTCGGCGCACGGATCCTGGGCCGCACTTCGAGTCGTGTGCCAGGGACTGGCTCCGTGCCCACGCCGATCCCGCCCTCAGGGGGAACGCCGGCATGGTGACGGCGACGGTCGTCAACGACCAGAAGAGGCCGGCCGAGCACGAGATCGACGTCCTGGCCCTGGACAAGAGATCGGGGCGGGCCGGCATCACGCTCATCGGGAGGCCAAGGCGACCGTCATCCGCCGGACCTGGAGCGACTCCAAGGGCTCAGGGCGCTGCCGGCCGAGCAGAGGCACGATGCCGGGTCATCGGTGCCGGTGCTGTTCTCGTTGGCGGGGTTCCATGCCGATCTGGTCGACACGGCGCGACGCCGGGAAGCTGCGCTGCTGGTCGGTCTGGTCGCCGTGGCCGGCGGTGGGGAACCGGTCGTGGGTGCCGCGCCGCTCAGGGGGTGGCCCAGGCGCGGAGGAAGGCGTCGACCGCGGCCGCGGCCATGGTGCGTAGCTCCGCGTCTTCGAGTGTGCGGGTGCCGAGGCGGGAGCGGGCCTCCAGGGGGCCGAGGAGCAGCGCCATGAACTGCTCGGCCGCCAGGTCGGGGTCGGCGGCGCGCAGCCGGCCGGCGAGCGCGAGGCGGGCCAGCCGGTCGGCCAGGGCGTTGTTGAGCCGGTCGGGGCCGCTCTCCTTGACGATCTCCAGGATGTCGGGGAAGTGGTTGATCTCCGAGTGGAGCAGCCGTTTCAGGGCGCACGAGCGGCTGTCGGTGTGCAGGCGCAGGAGCGCGTGGGCGACCTCGTCCAGCGTGGCCCGCAGGTCGTCCCCGGGAGCGGCGAGCGGCTCCAGGGCGGCGATGCGCTCGGCGAGGGCGGTCTGTGCGGCGACCTCCAGGGCGTTCACGAACAGTGTGGCCTTGTCGGTCATGTGGTTGTAGACCGTCGGCTTGGCCACGCCTGACTCGCGTGCGATGTCCTGGACGCACGCCTGCGCGTAGCCCTCCCGTGCGAACACGGTGAACGCGCCGTCCAGGATCGCCTGCCGCTTGTCGATCCGTCCGCCCGTTGTCATGCCGTTGATTGTACTGGCTGGTTCATATTCGTTGTCTTGTCGGTTGCAGCTTACGCATGGGATCGTTACGTTGAACCCATGAGTTCATATTCGGAGCGGTTGGATCCGCGTCCTCTGACGATCGCCGTCGTCCTGGCGCCGGTGCCGGTGGAGGTCGCATGAAGACGCTGGTGATCACCGGTGGCACCGACGGGATGGGGCGGGCGCTCGCCCGTACGTACCTGGAGCGCGGCGACACGGTGGTCGTCGTCGGGCGGGACCCGGCCAAGGCGCCGCCCGGGGCCGTGTTCGTCGGGGCCGATCTGAGCCTGGTCGGCGCGAACCGGCGGGTGATCGACGAGGTCAACGCGCGGTTCCCGGAGGTGGACGCGCTGGTGCTGTGCGCGCGGTTCTTCCGTACGCACCGGTACGTGACCGCGGAAGGGCTGGAGGGGACGTTCGCCCTCGACTACCTGAGCCGCTTCCTGCTCAGCCACGGCCTGCACGCGCCCCGGCTGGTCGTGAACGTCTCAGGCCCCGGGCAGCCGGCGGACATGATCCGCTGGGACGACGTCATGCTCGAACACGGCTACGACGGCGTGACGGCTCAGCTCCAGGCGGGGAAGGGCAACGACCTGCTCGGGGTGGCGTACGCCGCACGGCACGGCGGGCGGACGCCGTACGCGCTGGTCCATCCGGGAGGCGTCGCGACGAGCGTGGCCGGCGAGTACGACGCGACGACGGCCCCGCACGCGCGGGCGCTGAGGCGGCACGGGATGCCGGTCGAGGAGGGCATCCGGCCCATCGTCGCCCTCATCGACCAGCCGCCCGCCGAACCGCTCACCGCCTGGCTGCGGGACCGGCCCCTGCCCCTGGAGCCGTCCGCGTTCGACCCGGCGGCGGCCGAACGGCTCCACACGCTCACCCTGGAACTTCTCGCCCGGCATTGGCCGGGATGACAACCCCAGGTCTGATTCGGGCCCCGAAAGATCAAACCGTGGTCCGACGCGCCAGGCTCGCCCCATCAAGCATCGTTACGGCATGCTGAAGTCCATCGCCCTGGCATTGGTCCTGCTGACGGCCGGGGGCGGGCTGCGTGCCCAGCCCGCGTCCGCCTCCCTCGACTGGAGCCCCTGTCCTGACGACAAGGTCGGCATGCAATGCGCCGACCTGCAGGTCCCCGCCGACTGGGCGGCCCCGGCGGGTCGCAGGATCACCCTCAAGCTGGGCCGTCTCCCCGCGACCGGCCCTGCGGAGGGCGTCGTACTGATCGCCTACGGCGGCCCGGGTGGCCCCGGCGTCGCCCTCACCCAGTCGATGTCCGGCTTGTGGGCCGACCTGCGCAAACGCATGGACGTCGTCACGTGGGACACCCGGGGCTACGGCGCCCAGTTCGGCGGCCTCAGCACCGGCCTGCCCTGCCTGTGGACCCGTGTCCCGCTCCCCGCCTTCCCGCGGGACGACGCCGACTTCGGCAGGCTGTCCGACACCAACCGCGGCCAGGCCGAGGTCTGCCGCCAGGCCGATCCCGTGCTCTTCGCCAACATGAGCTCCGCCGACCACGCGCGCGACATGGAGGCCATCAGGAAGGCCCTCGGCGGCGCCGAGCTCAACTACTACGGCGCCTCCTACGCCGGCTTCTACGGTCAGGCCTACGCCCGCCTCTTCCCCCGCCAGGTCCGCACGATGGTCCTCGACGGCACGTGGAACCACAGCCCGGCCGACTGGGGCCGCGAGCTTGAGGAGATGGCCAGGAGCAACGAGCGGTTCCTGACCCGCTTCTTCGACTGGTGCGCCGCCAACGGCTGCGAGGACGTCACCGGCGCGTGGCGGGCGCTCGTGGCCAGAGCCGACCGCCGTCCCGTCCCCGCCGCGAAGAACGTCGCCTACACGGGCCGCGACCTGCAGGCCTTCGCCATCGCTTCGGCCAGGCAGGGCAAGACGGCCTGGCCGGGCCTGGCGCAGGCCATCCGGAAGGCCCGCGACGGTGACGCCTCCGCCTTCGTCCCCGCCCGTGGCGCCCGCTACCCCGACCAGGCCACCGGCGTGACCGAGTGCGCCGACTGGCCGCGCGCGGCCGGCCGCCAGGAGCTCGACGCGACGGTGGCCCGGCTGCGGAAGGCCGCCCCCAACGCGGGCGCGGCCGGCACCATGGCGACGGCCACGCTGGCCTGCGTCGGCTGGCCCGTTTCCGTCACCAACCCGCCCACCCCGCTGCCCAAGACGCTTCCCCCGCTGCTCGGCGCCGGGGCCTGGGGCGAGTCCGACGCGGTCGCCCGCGCCATCGGCCAGGTCCCGGGCAGCGTCACGATCGTCCATGGCGGCCCCGGCCACACCCTCTACGGCACCAACACCTGCGCCCGCGACCACATCAACCGCTATTTCACCGACAAGATCCTTCCGCCGAAGAACACGGCCTGCTGACCCTCGTGACGAGGTCCGGGCCGCCCGTCCAGGCCGCTCTACCAGGCCGTTCGTGCAGGCCGCCCGTCCCGGATGTCCGTCCAGGCGGGCCGTCCAGGCGGCCGTCCAGTCCGCTGCCGACGGGCGTGCCCGTGGCCTAATTCGGTTGCGGAGGATGTGCCGGCTCTGGCGTCATAGATCACGTTCGGGATGTGATCGGGAAGGAGGCGACATGAAGATGACGTATCACGAGGTGACCGGCACCCGGCGACCGCTCAGGATGTGGACGGAGCCGGAGACGGTCGAGCCGCAGGCCATGCAGCAGCTGCGCAACGTGGCCAACCTGGAGTGGGTCCACGGTGTCGCCGTCATGCCCGACGTGCACCACGGCAAGGGTGCGACCGTCGGCTCGGTCATCGCCATGAAGGACGCCGTCTCCCCGGCCGCCGTCGGCGTCGACATCGGGTGCGGGATGACGGCGGTCAAGACGTCGTACCGGGCGGCGCAGCTGCCCGACAACCTGGCCTACCTGCGCGGCAAGCTGGAGCAGGCGGTGCCGGTCGGGTTCGGTCACCACAAGCGCCCGGTCGACCCCGGCAAGGTGCACGGCATGAAGACGTCCGGCTGGGCCGAGTTCTGGAACGGCTTCGACGACCTGGCCCCGGCCGTACACGCCCGGCGTGAGCGCGCCGAGGCCCAGATGGGCTCGCTCGGCGGCGGCAACCACTTCCTGGAGGTGTGCGCCGACGACGAGGGCTCGGTCTGGATCGTGCTGCACTCCGGCTCGCGCAACATCGGCAAGGAGCTGGCCGAGCACCACATCGGTGTCGCCCGCAAGCTCTCCCACAACCAGGGCCTGGTCGACCGCGACCTCGCGGTGTTCCTCGCCGGCACCTCGGAGATGAACGCCTACCGCCGCGACCTGTTCTGGGCCCAGGACTACGCGCGCCGCAACCGGGCGCTCATGATGGGCCTGGCCTGCGACGTCCTGCGCCGCCACCTGCCCGACATCACGTTCGACCAGCCCATCTCCTGCCACCACAACTACGTGGCGGAGGAGCGTTACGACGGGGTCGACGTGCTGGTGACGCGTAAGGGGGCGATCCGGGCGGGGGCCGGTGACCTGGGGATCATCCCGGGCTCGATGGCCACCGGCACGTACATCGTCAAGGGTCTCGGCAACGGCGCGGCGTTCAACTCCGCCTCGCACGGGGCCGGGCGGAAGATGAGCCGTACGAAGGCCAAGAAGACGTTCACCGTCAAGGACCTGGTAGAGCAGACGGCGGGTGTGGAGTGCCGGAAGGACTCCGGGGTGGTGGACGAGATCCCGGGGGCGTACAAGGACCTGGAGTCCGTGATGGCCGCCCAGACGGATCTCGTGCAAGTGGTCGCACACCTGCGCCAGCTCATCTGCATCAAGGGCTGAGGGCCCGCCCCGCCGGCTCCCGGACGGCGGGGAGGGCTCGCCGGGCGTCGGCGAGGTCGGCCCACACGACGCGGTGGCCGTGGTCGACGAGACGGGTGCCGCAGCGTACGGACAACGCGGCGACGATGCCGAGGCCGCGGCCCGACACCTCCAGCGAGCTCATCCGCAGCGGGGCGAAGCACGGCTGGGGCTCCGGCGTGCCCGGGTCGATCACCTCAAGGCGGACGAAACCGGCCCCGACGCCGAGCCGGACCTGGAGCCAGTCGCGCTGCGGGCCGGCGGGCACGTGCTTGATGGCGTTGCTCACCAGCTCCGACACCACCTGGAGCATGTCGAAGCGGACGGAGGCGGGGCTGTGGGTCAGCCAGGCGTTGACGGCCTGTCGTGCCTGACGCGCCGCCTCTTCGCTGCGCCGCAGCGTCGCGTCTCTCCACGGCGTCACGTCAGGCATCTGCGTAGGTACGGTGCCAGCTGCCATGAAATCACCGACTCATCCGAGTTCCCGAGAAATGCGCGATGCTGTTTCCGGCTGTGCCGACTTCCAGCATGAATGCTCGTGTGAAGCGCCGCCCGCTCAATCTCACGAAGTCGATGTGACAAAGAACGACACGATCGCTGTATTGATTGTCGTATCGTTGTCACGATCCGGTCACGAAAGCCTGTGACCCCCGACTTGCGATCGTGGAGACGCCGTGGAACCCCGGCCGGGCGATCAGATGTCACCCAGGGCTCGCTTCGCCGCTGACCTGGCCGAGCATCGCAGAGCCGCGCGACTGACGCAGACCGCGCTCGCCGGGCGTATACCCTGCCATGAATCGCTCATCAGTCACATCGAGAACGGCCGCCGGGCGCCCACGTTGGATTTCGCGCAGGGCGCCGACAAGGCTTTCGGCCTTGACGACCACTTTGTCGCACTATTTCGACGTATATCTCAATCGCCCGCTCTCGGGTGGTTCGCGCGATGGGTCGAGGAGATCGAACCGCAGGCGGTCATCCTGCAATCCTGGGACCCGCTGCTCATTCCGGGATTGCTGCAGAATGCCGACTATGCCCGCGCGATCTTCGCCACCGCCGCCCCTGACCGGTTGGAAGAGCGGGTCCAGGCCCGAATCCGGCGTATCGCGATTTTCGACGGCCCGAGCCCGCCGACCTTTCTCGCGCTCATCGACGAGGGGGTGCTGCATCGTCCCATCGGAGGTACCGATGTCCTGGTCAGCCAGCTTCGCTATTTGCTAGAACTGTCGCAGCATCCGCGCATCACTGTTCAGCTCGTTCCCATCGCCGCTGGGTGTGTGGCTGGCATGATGAGCGCGTTCGCATTGGCGCGACTCCGCGACGGCTCCGAGGTGGTATCGGCCGACTCGGTACTGTCCGGACACGTCACCGGCGATCACGAAGCGGTTGCGAGAATCAAGCAGAGATACGACATCATCCGAGCGGAAGCGCAGCCGAAAAGCGTGACGCAGCAGGCAATAGAGGATGCGGTTAGGAAATGGAAAAGCTAAACCTCGACACTGCAGAATGGCACAAGTCCAGCGCAAGCGGCGACAACGGGCAGTGTGTGGAAGTCGCCACCAACCTCCCCGGAATCGTCGCGGTCCGCGACAGCAAGAATCCCCAGGGGCCCGCGCTCGTTTTCACTCCCGGCGAGTGGACGGCGTTCCTCAAAGGCGTTGATCGGGGAGAGTTCGACATCTGACGCGGTTCGGCCCCGCTTCCGCACGCGCCACGGAAAGCAGGGCCGTTCCAGGCAAGGGCCGTTCCCCGCATGGCGGACCAGCTAGAGCGCCCTATCCGGCGTGATCTGCGCCGGATCGGTGCGGATCTTGGCGTGGGCCGGTCCGGAATGCACCCGTGCGCCCCGTCGCGAACGCGTCCGTGACGGGGCGCGGGACGTGTGGGCCGACCATCGCGTCGCCGCGCTGCTCGCGTCGGCGGGCTGCTCGCGTCGCCGGGCTGCTCGCGTCGCCGGGCTGCTCGCGTCGCCGCGCTGCTCGCGTCGGCGGGCGTGCCGGTGGTGCCGTACGAGCTCGTACGCGGCCGGACGAGGCCGCGGGACCGCCCCGCGGAGGGATACGCCGCCGCCCGCGGGCTTGTACGTTGGCGGAGTGGAGTTCCTGGGAGCGGGGCGCAGCGCCGATGTGTACGCGCTCGACGGCGAACGGGTGCTGCGCCGCTACCGGATCGACGCGGACGCGCGCCGGGAGTCGGCCGTCATGGTGTACGTGGGCGCGCACGGCTATCCCGTGCCCCGGGTGTACCCGGAGGAGGGGACGGCCACGGACCTCGTGATGGAGCGGCTGGCGGGGCCGACCATGCTGCGGGCGCTGGTCGACGGCGAGATGACCGCCGAGGAGGCCGGCCGGACGCTCGCCCGGCTGCTGCGGCGGCTGCACGACATCCCGGCCAGGTTCTCCGCCGAGCCCGCCGACCGGATCCTCCATCTCGATCTGCACCCCGACAACGTGCTGCTCACGCCGAGCGGGCCGGTCGTGATCGACTGGTGCAACACGCAGGAGGGGTCACCCGCGCTGGACTGCGGCCTGTCGGCGGTGATTCTCGCGCAGGCGGCGGTGGACGGGGAGAGCGGGTTGGCCGGTCCCGCCCGGCAGGTGCTCGTCGCGCTGGTCGCCGAGCTCGGCGACGCGCTGGCCCACGGCGAGGCCCTTGATCGGGCCGCCGCCCTCCGCGCCGCCGACCGGGCCCTCACCCCCCGCGAAACTGCCCTGCTGGACGATGCGGTGGCCCTGGTACGTGCCCTGCGCCGCTCATGAAGCGGGGCGGGTCGGCTACGTGGTCACGTGTTCGGTCCAGGCAGCGGTGATTTCGAGGCGGTCGTGCCAGAGCTTTTCGCCGGGGCCGCCTGGCTCCCATCGGGTGCAGAAGTCGAGCAGATCGCGGCAGCGCGCCACCATGGCCGCCCGGCGTTCCTCCCACGGCGGTACGGGGCCGTCGTAGGCGGCGAAGAAGTGCGGCAACAGCTGCACGTGCTCCGGATGGTGGCTGCGGACGATCCACTCGCACCAGGCGAGGTCCTCCACCGGCCGCCCGGGGTGGGCCCACTCCCAGTCGAGGACCGCGGTCGTCTCGAACGTCGAGGGGTCGAACAACATGTTCTGCGGCCCGTAGTCGCCGTGGACGATGCCGAGCCGGTGGATGCGTCCGAGCATGCGCCCGCACTCGGTGAGCACCTCGATCGCGCGCCCCTCGTCGAGGAGTTCCTGACCATGGCGGCCGTCGACGAAGCGGACGGTCAGGCTCGTCGGGGTGACCTGGTGAACGCGTGGGACGGGGATCCGGCCACGCAGGCGGCGCAGATATCTGCTTTCCGTGGTGAGCCGGAACGCCGCCTCGGGCCCCTGGTAGCACTTCACGACCAGGGCGCCGTCGCCGACCGTGCTGTTGGTGTACCCGTGCTTCACAAGGGACGATTCTGGCGCACCCGGACGCGTGCCGGGCGCCGCGGCGCGCTGTCCGAGCGGCTCCGATACACGATGTAAGGACGGAACAGATACCCCAACGGAGCGGAAAGGGCGTGCACCAGGCGGCTGAACGGGAAGAGTACGAACAGCACCATCCCGATCAGGGTGTGCACCTTGTAAAGACCGCTCGCCTGACCCATCGCCATGACGTCCGGCTGGAGGACGAAGACGCCGCGGAACCACGGCGCGACGGTGGTCCGGTAGCTCACCTCGGTGGGCGCGTACCCCGCCGCCGTCGTCACCACGCCCGACACGATCGCGGCCGCCAGCACCGCGTACATCACCTTGTCGTTGACCGTGGTCGCCATGAAGACGGGGCCGTTGGTGCGGCGGCGCCAGATCAGCAGGGCCAGCGCCACCAGCGTGGCGAGACCGGCCAGGCCGCCCCAGAGCAGCGCGTTGACGTGGTAGGCGTGGTTGGACACGCCGATCGCGTTCGTCCAGCCGATCGGGATGAGCAGGCCGGTCACGTGGCCGACGATGACGAACAGCAGGGCGTAGTGGAACAGCGGGCTCGCCACACGCAGCAGCGTGCTCTCGTAGAGCTGGGAGGAGCGGGTGGTCCAGCCGAACTTGTCGTACTTGTACCGCCAGACCAGCGCACCGACGAAGATGACCAGGGTGACGTACGGCGTTACCGTCCAGAGCAGGCTCTCACCCCAGGTCAACGGTAGCCCCCCACGGTCTCGGCAGGTGGGCCGCCCGCGGCCAGGCGCGCGGCTCGCGCCCGGCCCGCCGCGGTGATCGGCGGAAGGGCTGCGCACACCGCGCCGATCACGTGCCGGTACGGCGATTCGCGCTCCTCCAGCGCCGCGAGCAGCAGCTCCAGCCCCACCCGGTGCTCCTCCAGCAGCTCGGCCCCCGACGGGTCGAGCGCGGCGAACTCCAGCATCACGGGCAGGAAGTCGGGCAGCTCGTCGTCCAGCAGGTCCCACCCGGCGGCGCGGTAGTGCTGCTTGAGCGCGGCCAGCGACTCGCCCCTGCGGCGGGTGTCGCCGTCGACGTAGTACGTCAGGTAGAGGCAGCAGCGCCGCTGCAGGTCGAACGTGTCGACGTAGTGGGCGGCCAGCTCGCCGGGTGTCATGTCGGAGACGGTCGCGAGGAACGTCCCGAAGTGCGGCTCGGCGGCCTCCCTGATCAGCGGCAGGCGCCGCCAGAATCGTTCGTCCGGGTAGGCGAGCAGATGCGCGGCCGCCTGCCAGACGACCGCCTTGGTGATATCGGTCATGATTTGCCCTTTCTCGGCGGAAACAGGCCGGCCGGCGTGCCGCGGCCGTCCCAGTTGAGGAGGTTCACCCGATCGTGGGTGACCTCGTCGCTGGTCTGGCGTTCCTTCAGGCCATGGAAGTTCTCGATCGAGACCGGCACCGGACGCCCGGAGGTCTCGCCGAACGGCGCCTGGGAGCCGCGCCCGGCGTCGTAGTCGAGCGGGCAGCCGGCCTCCTCCACGACGCCCGGCACGTTGCCGTACGCCGTCGGGATGACGTAGCGCTCGTCGTACTTGGCCAGGGCGAGCAGCCGGTACATGGCCTTCAGCTCCTCCTCGGACAGGCCCGCGTCGGGCAGCACCGGCTCCTGGCCGAGGTTGACCGCCCGCATGTACGACCGCATCGCGGCCAGGCGGCGCAGCGCGGCCGTCACCGGGGCCGGGTCGCCCGCGGTGAACAGCTCGGCCAGGTAGTCGATCGGGATGCGCAGCGTCTCGATGGCGGCGAACAGGTTGCCCGCGTTCTCGCCGTCGTGGCCGGTGGTGGACAGCGCGTCCACGACGGGGGAGAGCGGCGGGACGTACCAGACCATGGGGAGGGTGCGGTATTCGGGATGCAGCGGAAGCGCCACCCGATATTTCGTGATCAGGTGGTAGACGGGGGAGCGGCGGGCCGCCTCCAGCCACTCGGCCGGCAGCCCCGCGGCGGCGGCCTCCGGGCTCTCCGGGTCGACGAAGAGGCCGAGCTGCGCCTCGTACAGGTCGCGCTCGTCGGGTACCGAGGCGGCCTCGGCGACCCGGTCGGCGTCGTAGAGCAGGACCCCGAGGTAGCGCAGGCGCCCCACGCAGGTCTCGGAGCACACCGTCGGCAGCCCCACCTCGACCCGCGGATAGCAGAACGTGCACTTCTCGGCCTTGCCGGTCTTGTGGTTGAAATACACCTTCTTGTACGGACACCCCGTTACGCACATGCGCCAGCCCCGGCAGCGGTCCTGGTCCACCAGGACGATGCCGTCCTCGGCCCGCTTGTACAGGGCGCCCGACGGGCAGGAGGCCACGCACGACGGGTTGATGCAGTGCTCGCAGATGCGCGGCAGGTAGAACATGTACGCCTCTTCGAACGCCGTCCTGACCTCGCCCGACACCTTCTCCAGCACCGGGTCGGGGGACGGGTCGCCGCCGAGGTTGTCGTCCCAGTTGGCGCTCCAGCGGATGGTGGCAGGCTCGTTGCTGATCAGCGACCGAGGCGGCGCGACGGGCACGTCGTCCGAGAGCGGCGCGGTGATGAGGTTCTCGTAGTCGTACGTCCAGGGCTCGTAGTAGTCCTGGATCGAGGGCATGCGCGGGTTGGCGAAGATGCTCAGCAGCTTGCGCATCCGGCCGCCGGCCTTCGGCCTGAGCCTGCCTCTCGCGGTGAGCTCCCAGCCGCCCTTCCAGCGCTCCTGGTCCTCGTAGCGGCGGGGGTAGCCCTGGCCGGGGCGGGTCTCGACGTTGTTGAACCAGACGTACTCGACGCCGGGCCGGTTGGTCCAGGTCTGCTTGCAGGTGACCGAGCACGTGTGGCAGCCGATGCACTTGTCCAGGTTCATCACCATGGCGATCTGGGCCATGACCTTCATCAGTACGTCACCTCCTGCGACCTGCGGCGGATGGTCGTGATCTCGTCGCGCTGGTTGCCCGTGGGGCCCAGGTAGTTGAAGCCGTACGAGAGCTGGGCGTGGCCGCCGATCAGGTGGGTGGGCTTGACGAGCACGCGCGTCAGGGCGTTGTGGATGCCGCCCCTGCGGCCGGTCGCCTCCGACTTCGGCACGTCGATCAGGCGGTCCTGGGCGTGGTACATGTACACCGTCCCCGCCGGCATGCGGTGCGAGACGATCGCCCTGGCCACCACCACGCCGTTGCGGTTGACCGCCTCCACCCAGTCGTTGTCGGCGATGCCCAGCGCGGCGGCGTCCTCGGTGGACATCCAGATTGTGGGGCCGCCCCGCGACAGCGTCAGCAGCAGCAGGTTGTCCTGGTACTCCGAGTGGATCGACCACTTGCTGTGCGGGGTCAGGAAACGCAGCGTGCCCTTCTCGCCGTGGAGCGCGGCCAGGTCGAGCGGGGGGCGGTAGACCGGCAGCGCCTCGCCGTACTCGTGCATCCACTCGTGGTCGAGGAAGAAATGCATGCGGCCGGTGAGCGTGTGCCACGGCTTGCCGTGCTCGACGTTGATCGTGAACGGCGCGTAGCGGCGGTCCTGCGACTCCTTGCCCGACCACTCGGGGCTGGCCGCGACGTGCATCGGCCTGGCCTGGGTGTCGGAGAAGACGATGCGGTGGTGCTCGCTCGTCAGACCGTCGAAGCTCACGCCCGTGCGCTCGGCGAGCTGCCGGAAGCCCTGCGCGGCCAGCCTGCCGTTGCTCACCCCCGACAGCGCGAGGATCGTCTCGCACGCCTTGGCCTCGGTGTCGAGCTCGGGCCGGCCCTTGGCCACGCCGCGCGGCACCAGCCCGCAGCGCTGGGCGAGCCACTCCACCTCCTCGTCGGGCAGGAACGTCACGCCTTTGACCGGAATGCCGAGCTCCTCCGTGAGCGGACCGAGAGCGGCCAGTTTCTCCGCGACCGCGCCGTAGTCGCGCTCGACCACCTTCAGCTCCGGACGCCCCGGCCGTCCGGCGATCTCGCCGGGGGTGTCGTGCTGGTACGCGAGCGCGACCACGTCCTTGCGCACGCCCAGGCGGCCGCGGGCGAGGGCGCTGAAGGCGCGGGCGATGGCGTGGAAGGCGGCGAAGTCGGTCTTCGTCTCCCACGGCGGGTTGATCGCCGGGTTGAAGGCGTGCACGAACGGGTGCATGTCGGTGGAGGACAGGTCGTGCTTCTCGTACCAGGTGGCGGCCGGCAGCACGATGTCGGAGAAGACCGTGGAGGAGGTCATCCGGAAGTCGAGGGTGAGCAGCAGGTCGAGCTTGCCGGAGGCGGCCCGCGGGTCGGGGTGCTCCAGGTTGGAGGTGGCGCCGAGCAGGTGCCGCAGGAAGTACTCGTTGCCCTTGGCGGAGGAGCCGAGCAGGTTGGAGCGCCACAGGGTGAGCACGCGCGGCCAGTTGCGCGGGTCGTCCGGGTCGTCGGCCGCGAACCTGAGCCGTCCCGCCGCCAACTCGTCGTAGGTGTACGCGATCGGGTCGTCGGCCTCGCCCAGGTCGAGCGGGTTGCGGTCGAAGGCGGGAGCCATCGGCATCCAGCCCTCGCGTACGGACTGCGCCACCAGGTCGGCGGTGCGCCGGCCGCTGAAGACGCCCTTGGCCAGGGGGCTGGCCAGCTCGCCGGCGTCGTAGTGGTCGTAGCGCCACTGGCCGGTGTGCAGGTACCAGAACGGCGTGCCGGGCACCTGCCGCGGCGGCCGCGACCAGTCGAGCGCGCCCGCGAGCAGCTGCCAGCCGGCCAGCGTGCGGCATTTCTCCTGGCCCACGTAGTGTGCCCAGCCGCCGCCGTTGCGGCCCTGGCAGCCGGTGAGCAGCAGCAGGGTCAGGAACGCGCGGTACATCGTGTCGCCGTGGAACCACTGCGCCGCGCCCGCCCCCAGGATGATCATGCAGCGGCCCTCGGTCTCCTCGGCCGTCCTGGCGAACTCCCGGACGATCTTGACGGCCCGCGCGGCCGGCACCCCGGTGATCGGCTCCTGCCAGGCAGGCGTGTACGGCTCACCGGCGTCGCCGTAACCGCCCGGCCAGACACCGGGCAGCCCGGGCCTCCGCACGCCGTACTGAGCGAGGAGGAGGTCGAAGGCCGTGGTGACGAGCCGGCCGCCGACCCTTCTGACGGGCACGCCCCTGCGTACGGAGTGGCCGCCGTCGAAGCGGGGGAGCAGGACCTCGGCGGTCTCGTCCCCGAGGAGGGTGAGCTTCGGGGTGACGTCGAGGTTCAGGTTCCAGTGGCCGGCTCCCGACTCCGTCCAGCGGAAGCCGGCCGAGCCGTTCGGCACCACCGGCTCGCCCGACTCGGCCATCAGCACGGTCTTCCACTCCGCCGCATCCTCCCGGGATCCAAGGTCCTTGGCGGTGAGGAACCGGCCCGGCACGTACGCGTCGTCGTGCTCGTCGAGCGTGACGAGGAACGGCAGGTCGGTGAAACGCCGGACGTAGCCGGCGAAGTACGGCGTCTCGCGGTCGACGAAGAACTCCTTGAGCAGCACGTGGCCCATCGCCATCGCCAGGGCGCCGTCGGTGCCCGGCCGCACGCTGAGGAACTCGTCGGCGAACTTGGCCGCGTCGCTGAAATCGGGCGCGACCACCACGACCTTCTGGCCCCGGTAGCGGGCCTCGGCCATCCAGTGGGCGTCGGGTGTGCGCGTCACCGGCACGTTGGAGCCCCACATGAACAGGTACGCCGCGTCCCACCAGTCGGCCGACTCCGGCACGTCGGTCTGGTCGCCGAACACCTGGGGCGAAGCCACCGGCAGGTCGGCGTACCAGTCGTAGAAGGAGAGCATGGCGCCGCCGATGAGCGACACGAAGCGGGCGCCGATCGCCTGCGAGACCATCGACATGGCCGGGATGGGGGAGAACCCGGCGATCCGGTCGGGGCCGTACGCCTGGATGGTGTGGACGTGGGCGGCGGCGATCATCTCGGTGGCCAGGGCCCACGTGATGCGGACCAGGCCGCCTTTACCGCGGGCGGACTGGTACTTTTCTCGCTTTTCAGGATTTGTCGTGATTTCGGCCCAGGCGGCGACCGGGTCACCCAGGCGGCGCCTCGCCTCGGCGTACATCTCCACCAGGACGCCGCGCGCGTACGGGTAGCGGATCCGGGTCGGCGAGTAGGTGTACCAGGAGAAGGCGGCGCCCCGGGGGCAGCCGCGCGGTTCGTACTCGGGGCGGTCGGGGCCGACGCTCGGGTAGTCGGTCTCCTGGGTCTCCCAGGTGATGATGCCGTCCTTGACGTACACGTTCCACGAGCACGATCCCGTGCAGTTCACGCCGTGCGTCGAGCGGACCACCTTGTCGTGGCTCCAGCGGTCGCGGTAGAAGGCGTCGCCCTCCGTGCCGCCCTTCAGGTGGAGCGTGTGCAGGTCACCGCCGGTCGCGGACCTGCGCAGGAAGCGGCCGGTCTTCAGCAGGAGGTCCTCGGCATTCATGCCCCCACTTCATCACAGAAGGTGACCACCTGTTACACAGGGTGTATGTCTAAGCCTCGCAAAGGACAGGCGGGGAACCTGGCCCTCGCCACGGCGGCGTTCGCCGTGACCTTCTGGGCCTGGAACCTCATCGGGCCGCTGTCCGGCAGCTACAGCAGGCAGCTCGGCCTGTCGCCGACCCAGACCTCGCTGCTGGTGGCGATCCCCGTGCTGGTCGGCTCGCTGGGGCGGATCCCGGTGGGGGTGCTGACCGACAGGCTCGGCGGGCGGCGCATGCTCGCGGTCATCTGCTTCGTGTCGATCGTGCCCGTCCTGTTCGTCGGCTGGTCCGACTCGTACGGGTGGCTGCTGTTCTGGGGGTTCGTGCTGGGGATTCCCGGCACGTCGTTCGCGGTCGGCATCCCGTTCGTGAACGCCTGGCACGAGCCGGCGCGGCGCGGGTACGCGACCGGGGTCTTCGGGGCGGGCATGGGCGGCACGGCGCTGTCGGCGTTCTTCACCCCACGCCTGGTCGAGGCGGTCGGGCGGCCGTTCGCGCACGTGCTCATGGCCGTGGTGCTCGCCGTCATGGGGGTGATCATGCTGGTGGCGGGCCGGGACGCGCCGGGCTGGGCGCCCGCGACCGCGCCGGCGCCGCCCCGGATGCGCGAGGCCCTGACGATCAAGGCGACCTGGCAGTGCGCCTTTCTGTACGCGGTGGCGTTCGGGGGGTTCGTGGCGTTCTCGACGTACCTGCCGACGTTGCTGCAGAACGTCTACCACTTCGTCCAGACCGACGCCGGGCTGCGTACCGCCGGGTTCTCGATCGCGGCCGTGGTCTCCAGGCCGGTCGGCGGGGCGTTGTCCGACCGGTTCGGGCCGGTCAGGGTGCTACGGATCGCGTTCGGGGGCACGGCGGTGATGGCGGTCGTGCTGGCGTTCCAGCCGCCCGCCGAGCTGCCCGCCGGGGTCAGCTTCGTGCTCACGGCGTTCTTCCTGGGGCTGGGCGCGGGCGGCGTCTTCGCCCTGGTGGCCCGCCTGGTGGACCCTTCCCGCGTCGGCACGGTGACCGGCCTGGTCGGCGCGGCCGGCGGCCTCGGCGGCTACTTCCCGCCCCTGGTCATGGGGGCCGTCTTCACCGCCACCGCCACCTACACCCTCGGCTACGTCCTGTTGGCCGCCACCGCCGTCGCCGCGCTCGCCTACACCTCCCGCGTCTCCCCAACGCTCCGCCCCCGGGCTGACGTCCCATGAGGAAAGCCGCTGGAGAGAGTCTCCTGACCCGCCGCCCACGGTTCCCGAGCCTGCTCTCCAGTGAGCTGCCTCCCCCAGGGACGTCGGTCTTCGAGGGAAAATGGTTTGCCGGGGGTGGGGGTGGGTTGTCAAGGTGGACGCGCTATGCGCTCCCTTCCTGAGGCCGATCCCGGCCTGCCCGACCTACGCAGCCCGATCCGCTTCCTGTGGTGGAACGCGCGTCGGCAGGCGGCCCCGCTGCTCACCGGCATCGGCTTCGCCACCCTGTGGTGGCTGGTCCAGGCGTTGATGCCGGCGGTGCTCGGGAAGGGCATCGAGGCCGTCACCGCGAAAGACACCAGCGCGCTGCTGCGGTGGTCGGCGATCCTGCTCGGGCTCGGCCTGGTGCAGGCGTTCACCGGGATCATGCGGCACCGGATGGCCGTCTACTGCTGGCTGGCCGCCGCGTACCGCACCGTCCAGCTGACCACCCGCCACGCGGCCAGGCTCGGCGCCACGCTGCCCAAGCGCCTGTCCACCGGCGAGGTGGTCAGCGTCGGAAACTCCGACATCGCCCACATCGGCGGCTCGATGGACATCCTGCTGCGCGGCGCCGGCGCGGTCGTCGCCATCGTGACCGTCACCGTGATCCTCATCTCGACCTCGCTCCCGCTCGGCCTGCTCGTGCTGTTCGGCGTGCCGCTCATGGCCGCCGCCGTCGGGCCGCTGCTGCGTCCCCTGCACCGGCGCCAGCACCGCCATCGCGAGCTGACCGGCGAGCTGTCCACCCGGGCCGCCGACATCGTGGCCGGGCTGCGGGTGCTGCGCGGCATCGGCGGCGAGCAGGTGTTCTCCGAGCGCTACCGCGAAGAGTCCCAGCGCGTACGGCGGGCGGGGGTAGGCGTCGCCACGGTCGAATCGGTGCTGGAAGGCGCCCAGGTCGTGCTGCCGGGCCTGCTCATCGCGCTCGTCACCGGCGTCGGCGCGTCGTTCGCGGTCGCCGGGGAGATCCCCACCGGCCAACTCGTCGCTTTCTACCTGTACGCCGTCTTCCTCATCGGACCGATGCGCACGCTCACCGAGGCCGCCGACCGGATCACGAAGGGTCACGTCGCCGCCGGGCGCGTCATCCGGATCCTGTCCATCGACCCCGAGATGACCGGCGGCACGGGCGAGAGCGACGGGGGCGTGCTGCGTGACAGCTTCAGCGGTGTCACCGTCCAGCCGGGCGTGCTCACCGCCCTCGCGGCGAGCACGCCCGGCGACGCCGTCGCCGTCGCCGACCGGCTCGGCCGCTACACCGACGGCGACGTCACGTTCGGCCCGGCCGAGCTGCGCACGCTGCCGCTCGCCGAGGTCCGTTCCAGGATCCTGGTCGTCGACAACGGCGCCCGGCTGTTCAACGGCCGGCTCCGCGACGAGCTCGACGTCCGCGGCGGGGCCACCGACGACCAGATCAGCGAGGCCCTCGACGCGGCCTGCGCCACCGACATCGTGGAGGCCCTGCCCGACGGGCTCGACTCCGTGGTGTCGGAGGCGGGCCGGGAGTTCTCCGGCGGGCAGCAGCAGCGGCTCCGCCTGGCCAGGGCGCTGCTGGCCGACCCCGAGGTGCTCGTCCTGGTGGAGCCGACCAGCGCCGTCGACGCCCACAGCGAGGCCCGCATCGCCGAACGCCTGGCCAAGGCGCGGGCCGGCCGTACGACCCTGATCTGCACGACCAGCCCGCTCGTGCTCGACCGCGCCGACCACGTGATCCACGTCCAGGGCGGCCGGGTGCGGGCCGAGGGCACCCACCGGGAGCTGCTGGACGGCTCACCCGAATACGCCGCGACCGTCACGCGCGGGGAGGACTGACCCATGGCCCGCGAGATCCTGCCGGTCGCCGATCGTCAACAGGTACGCGCCTACGCCCGGCGGCTGACGCTCAAATACCCGCGCCGGCTCGCGCTGGCCCTGGCGCTGCACGGCCTGGCCGCCGTCGCCGGGCTGGTCGTGCCATGGCGGCTCGGCCAGCTGGTGCAGGACGTCCAGCACGGCGCCGAGGTGCACGTGGTCTGGGTGGCGGTCAGCATCGGGGCGTTCCTGCTGCTGCAGGGCATCCTGGTGCGGTTCGCGGTGATGGCCTCGGCCCGCCTCGGTGAGCTGGTGCTGGCCGAGCTGCGCGAGGAGTTCGTCGACCGGGTGCTCGGCCTGCCGCTGTCCACCGTCGAGCGGGCCGGCTCGGGCGACCTGATCACCCGCACCTCGCGCGACGTCGACGCCCTGTCCCGCACCGTGCGGCACGCCGTGCCCGAGACGCTCATCGCGCTCGTCACGTTCGTGATCACCATCGGCGCGCTGCTGCTGGTCAGCCCGCTGCTCATGCTGCCCATGCTGATCGCGGGGCCGATCATCGCGATCTCCACCCGGTGGTACCTCCGCCGGGCCCGCGACGGCTACCTGCGCGAGAACGCCGCCTACGCCGACCTCACCGAGGGCCTGGCCGAGACCGTCGAGGGCGCCCGCGCCGTCGAGGCGCTCGGCCTGCAGGAGCGGCGGCGGGAGCGCGCCGACCGCGACATCGCCGGCTCGTACGCGGCCGAGCGCTACACCCTGGGCCTGCGCACCACCTGGTATCCCGCCGTGGAGCTGGGTTACGTGATCCCGGTCGTGGCGGCGCTGCTGGCCGGCGGCCTGTTCTACACCTCCGGCTGGGTGACGCTCGCCCAGGTGACCACCGCCACGCTGTACGCCCAGCAGCTCATCGACCCGCTCGACCGTTTCCTCATGTGGATCGACGAGCTGCAGGTCGGCGGGGCGTCGATGGCCCGGCTGCTGGGCGTGGCCAACGTGCCGGACGACCGGGCGGTCACCTCGGCGCGGCCGTCCGGAGAGCTGCTGGAGGCGTCCGACGTCCGCTACGCCTACCGCGAGGGCCGCGACGTGCTGCACGGCGTGTCCCTGACGGTCCGGCCCGGCGAGCGGCTGGCCATGGTCGGGCCGTCCGGGGCGGGCAAGTCCACCCTGGGGCGGCTGCTGGCGGGCATCCACGGGCCGCGCACTGGGGCGGTGACCGTGGGCGGGGTGCCGTTGGTGGAGCTGCCGCTCGACGACCTGCGCGGCCACGTCGCGCTCGTCACCCAGGAGCACCACCTGTTCAAGGGCACCGTGCGCGACAACCTGCTCATCGCCCGCCCCGACGCCTCCGACGCGGCCGTGCGCACGGCACTGGAGGCGGTGGACGCGCTCGGCTGGGTGCTGGGGCTGCCCGACGGCCTCGACACCGAGGTGGGCTCCGGCGGTCTCGCGGTCTCGCCCGCGCAGGCGCAGCAGCTGGCGCTGGCCCGGCTCGTGCTGGCCGACCCCCACACGCTGGTGCTCGACGAGGCCACCTCCCTCATCGACCCGCGCGCCGCCCGCCACCTCGAACGGTCGCTCGCCGCCGTGCTGGAGGGCCGTACGGTGATCGCGATCGCGCACCGGCTGCACACCGCCCACGACGCCGACCGGGTGGCCGTGGTGGAGGACGGCCGGATCAGCGAGCTGGGCTCCCACGACGAGCTGGTGGCCGCGGGCGGCTCGTACGCGGCGCTGTGGCGCAGCTGGCACGGCGGCCCCTCCTGACCCGGGGCGCGTCATGAGGGGAGGGATCAGAGGGCGGGCTGCCAGGAGAGACCGGCGAGGGTTTCGGTGAGGCGACCGAAGACCACGTCGGCGAAGTGACCGCCGTAGCCGAGCGTGTCCGGCCGCAGCAGCTCCGCCAGCACCCGGCGCCGGCTGGTGGCCGCCTGGACGGGGTCGAGATCGGCGCCGACCGGCCAGTCGGGGTGGCGGATCTGCACCGGGCTGTGCATGACGTCGCCGAAGACGACCAGGCGCAGCCCGCCGGAGGCGATCACGTAGCTCGTGTTCCCGATGGTGTGCCCCGGCGTGAACATCGTCCGCACCCCCGGGAAGACCTCCTCGCCGTCGCCGAACGTGCGCACCCGCGACGCCATCGCGTCGAACTCCCCCACACGCGCGCCTTCGATGGCGCTCAGGTGGCGGTGCTCCCACTCGGGCGCGGACACCAGGTACGCGGCCTCGGGGAAGGCCGCCCCGCCGCCCGGCCCCGGGTGCACGACCCAGCCGACGTGGTCGAAGTGCAGGTGAGTGATGGCCACCGCCTCGACGTCCGCCGGACGACGCCCCAGCTCGGCGAGGTTGTCCAGCAGGTCGCCGCCGCGGACGAGGCCGATCATGGGGTTGCCCGGGTCGTCGGGGCGGGACACCGGGCCCAGCCCGGCGTCGATCAGCAGGGCCCTGCCGTGGTGCTCGACGAGCAGCCCGCCGACCGAGGCGACCAGGTTGCCGTCCTCGGCGAGGTAGGCGGCGTCGTCCCGCCAGTCGAGCTCGGTCGACTGGGGCAGCCAGCCGTACGGTTTGAGCCGCACCTCGCCGTCGGGCACGTACGTGACCGTGACGTCCCCCAGCCGGAGCGAACGGACGGGGGACGTCCTGTGGAGGCGGTCGTCAACAGCGCTCATAACGAGGACATACTCGGAAATTTCCGGGCATAACGCCGCTTCCGGTAAAGACCGAACGGGAGGCCGGACGAATCAGCCGAGCGCCTTCTTCAGGAAGTCGACCTGCAACAGGAGCAGGTTCTCCGCCACGACCTCCTGCGGCGTCATGTGCGTCACCCCCGACAACGGCAGCACGCTGTGCTGGCGTCCGGCCGCGAGCAGCGCCGACGACAGCCGCAGCGTGTGGGCGGCCACCACGTTGTCGTCGGCCAGACCGTGCACCAGCAGCAGCGGGCGCTCCAGCTTGGCCGCGTCGGCGGACAGCGACGACTTCTCGTAGACGTCGGGCTGCTCGTCGGGGTGACCGAGGTAACGCTCGGTGTAGCACGTGTCGTACAGCCGCCAGTCGGTCACCGGCGCCCCCGCCACCGCCGCGTGGAAGACGTCGGGCCGCCGCAGCACCGCGAGCGCGGCCAGGAAGCCGCCGAACGACCAGCCGCGGATGGCCACCCGGGTCAGGTCGAGGTCGTCGGGGTACTGCTCGGCCACGCCCTGCAGGGCGTCGATCTGGTCCTCCAGCGCGGGGGTCGCGAGGTCGTTGAGCACCGCCCGCTCCCACGCCGTGCCCCGGCCGGGCGTGCCGCGGCCGTCGGCGACGATGACGGCGAAGCCCTGCTCGGCGAACCACTGGCTCTCCAGGAACGCGCCGCGCCGGTTGAGCACCCGCTGCGCGTGCGGGCCGCCGTACGGGTCCATGAGGACGGGGAGCTTGCCGGAGCCCTGCTCGTGCCAGGACGGCAGCACCACGGCGGTGGCGAGCTCGCGCCGGCCGGCACGGCCGATCGAGACCCGCAGGTCGAGGCCGGGCCGCTCGGCGAACGACGGGATCGGCACCGCCATGCCGTCGCGGCGCACGACCGTGGTGGAGACGCCCTCGGCGTCGAGGCTCTGCTCGGTCAGCACGCCGACCCCGCCCGCCATCCGCCCCGAGAACACCCCGGACTGGGTCGAGACCGGCAGCAGCGAGTGGCCGTCCCACGTCCACAGCTGGATCTCCGTCGGGTCGCCGCTCGCGCTGAACAGCACGCTGTCGTGGTCGACGTCGAGCACCGCCCGCACCTGCAGCGTCGGCGGCGTGACCGCGCGGTCGCCGACGAACAGCCGGTGGCCGCCCTCACCGTTGGCCACCCACACCAGCGAGCCGTCGTCGAGGTGGGCGGGGACGCCGGTGACGATGTCGACCCACGCCGGGTCGGTGTCCTCGCGCACCAGGGTGGACGCGCCAGTCGCCGGGTCGACCGAGGACAGCCGCATCGTCCGCTGGTCGCGGGTCATGGTCACGACCGACAGCGCGTGGGAGTCCCACGCCGCCGTCACGAGGTACTCCTCGTCGAACGGCACCGCCACCCGGGACCCGTCCAGCCCCAGCACGAACAGCTCGGTGACGGCGTTGGGGGTGCCCGCGGCCGGGTAGCGCTGGGCGGCGGGCGTGCGGTCGGGGTTGGCCGGGTCGGCGATGTGCCAGACGCGCACGGGCGCCTCGTCGGCCCGCTCGACCAGCAGCGCGTCGCCCGACGGCGACCACCAGTAGCCGCGCATCCGGTCCATCTCCTCGGCGGCGATGAACTCGGCCAGCCCGTACGTCACCGTCTCCGACTCCGGCTCGGCCAGCGCGCGGTCCTCGCGCGAGCCGAGGTCCTGCACGCGCAGCGCGCCGCCGGTGACGTACGCGACCAGGCGGCCGTCGGGGGACAGGCGCGGGTCGATGACCGGGCCGGGGGTCTCCAGCCGGTGCGCCCGGCCGCTCGCCAGGTCGGCCACGTAGAGCGTGCCGGACAGCGCGAAGCACGCCCTGGTCACCGCGGTGTCGGTGGCGTAGGCGACCACGCCGCCGGCCGCCTCGCGGCTGCGCTCGCGCCGCGCCCGCTCCTCGGGCGGCAGGTTCTCCTCGTCGGGGTGGAGGGTGCGGGGGTCGACCACCAGGCGTTCGACGTGGGTGTCGGTGTCGAGCTCCCACAGGCAGGTCACCGGATCGGTGCCCGACTTCGTCCGCAGGAAGACCACCCGGCTGCCGTCGGGGGAGATGGTGAAGCCCCGGGGAACGCCGAGGGTGAACCTGCGGGTCCGGGCAGACAGGCGCGGGAAGCTCTCACTCATGGGCACAATCCTGCCAGGACGCCGCCATTGTTACGCTCGGGGCTATGACTGATCGCCGCCTCCTGTTCGTGCACGCCCACCCGGACGACGAGACGATCGGCACCGGCGCGACCATCGCCAAATACGTCGCCGAGGGCTGCCACGTCACGCTGGTGACCTGCACGCTGGGCGAGGAGGGTGAGATCATCCCGAGCGACCTCGCCCACCTGGCCGCCGACCGGGACGACTCGCTGGGGCCGTACCGGATCGGCGAGCTGGCCGCGGCCTGCCAGGCGCTCGGCGTCGAGGACCACCGCTTCCTGGGCGGGCCAGGGCGCTGGCGCGACTCGGGCATGATGGGCGCGGCCTCCAACGACCACCCGAAGGCGTTCTGGCGGGCAGACCTCGACGAGGCGGCGGGCGAGCTGGTCAAGGTCATCCGCGAGGTGCGCCCGCAGGTGCTCGTCACGTACGACGACAACGGCTTCTACGGCCATCCCGACCACATCCAGGCCCACCGGGTGGCGCGCAGGGCGTACGAGCTGGCGGCCAAGCCCGGGTTCGGCGCGGGCGAGCCCTGGCAGATCGCGAAGTTCTACCACACCGCCATGCCCCGCTCCGTGATGCGGCGCGGCGTGGAGGGGCTGCGCGAGGCCAACCTCGGCTTCATCGTCCAGGACGTCGGCGACATGCCGTTCGGCAGCCTCGACGAGGCCGTCACCACCGAGATCGACGCCCGCCCGTGGATCGGCAACAAGATCGAGGCCATGCGCGCGCACGCCACCCAGATCCTCGTGCGCGGCACCTGGTTCGCGCTGTCCAACAACATCGGCCAGGAGGTGCTGGGCGTCGAGCACTACACGCTTGCCCTCGGGGTGCCCGGCCCGCCGGTGGCGGGCCCGCCCGTCGAGGCCGGGGGGCTCGGCGAACCTCACACCCGCGAGAACGATCTGTTCGCGGGCACATCGACTAACCTCGTTCGACGTGACTCCTCCGCTCACTGAAGGGAGCGGCTTCTCGCTAAGCCGCTTCCGCAGCCTGGCGAAGGGCAAGCCCTGCCCTCAAGATGTTGATCGCCGCGTTCACATCAGCGTGTGCGGTGTGACCGCACGCCTGACATCGGAACTCGGCCTGGGTGACGCGGTTCTCCCTCTAGCAGTGCCCGCAGCGGGCGCACGTGCGGGAGGTGTCGGCAGGGTTCACTGCGATCAGCTCTCGACCGGCGCTCTCAGCCTTGTGCGACAGGATCGTCAGGAACACCCCCCAACCCGCGTCCAAGATGCTTCGGTTGAGCCCGGACTTCTGAGCGACGTTCCGGCCGGGAGCTTCGACCGTGCCGGACGCCGAGCGGGTCATGTTCGCGATGCGCAGGTCCTCGTGCACGATCACGTCGTGGTCGCGCACCAGCGCCAGCGCTGTCTTGTGCGCGCCGTCCAGGCGCTGCCGCCGCACCTTGGCGTGCAGGGCGGCCACCCGGGCGACCGCCTCGGTCACCCCCGCTTTGCGATAGGCGACGCGGCGGTGCCCCAGCGCGGCGTTGTACAGCTGCCGGTGATCCTCCAGGCACTGCGTGAGCGCGGCGGCCTGCTTGCCGGTGGGGCGCAACAGGAACCTGAACGACCTGCGCACCCCCACCTCCCACGTTCGGTAACCGGACGACCACGATATCGGCCGGCACCGGCAAAACCCGGAAGGACATCTGTGATCCGCAGACCGGGCAGGTCAGGGCACGCTCGGGCCTTGACAGTCTTCCCGCTCCCGATTCCCCCGGCGGCTGAAGCCGCCGGTCCCCTTGGGAGGTTCTGATGGAGCAACGCAGCCAGGCCGAGTCGGCCCTCGGCGGAGCGGCGTACGGCATGTTGTTCGTGCTCGGCGTCGTCATGGGGGTCGTGGGCGGGTTCACCCATCCCGTGTGGCAGACAGGGCCTTTCCCGGGGGCGGCGGCGGCATGGGTGCTGGCGCTGTTCGCGGTGTGTTTCGGGGCGGGCAGGCTGATGCGGGCCAAGCTCGGCGCCATGGTGACGGCGCTCGGGTGGCTGCTGGTGACCATGCCGTTCACGCTGGAACTGCGGGTGGGCGACCTGGTGATCGCGCAGGGCGCGCCCGGCTACGTCTACCTGTACGGCGGCCTGGCGGCGCTGGTGGTGGCGTATCTGATGTCGCCGTCAAGCGCCGGATCATGGTTGCTCCGGGGGTACACACCGAAGAATCCGACGTAACGGCATAAAGTATCTAGGTGCACTTTATAGAGCGGCCAATTGATCCACGTGCGTACCGGAAGGTCGTCGGCCGCTTCGCCACCGGAGTCACGATCGTCACGACCCGGGCAGGCGACGTCGACCACGCGATGACGGTCAACTCCTTCACCTCCGTCTCCCTCGACCCCCTGCTGGTGCTGTTCTGCGCGGAGAAGGTGGCCCGCTTCCACGACGCGGTGCTGGAGGCCGGGGCGTGGGGCGTGTCGGTGTTGCCGGCCTCGATGGAGGACGCCTCCCGTTTCTTCGCCCACCGCGGGCGCCCCCTGGACGGGCAGCTGGCCCGCTGGGCCCACCACCGGGGCGAGTCGGGTGTGGCCCTCTTCGACGGCGCGCTCGCCACGGTGGAGTGCACGACCAAGTCGGTGTACGACGGCGGCGACCACTCCATCGTCGTGGGCCAGGTGACGGCCCTCGGCATGCCGGGCGACGGCCCGCCGCTCGTCTACCACGAGGGCCGCTACAACACCCTGTGAACACGTGAGACGGGCCAGGCGCGCGGCCTGGCCCGTCTGTCGTCCGCCTACTGGGCGGGGGTGGTCGCCGTCTCGGACGGCGTGGGCGTCGCGGTGTCCGTCGGCTCGGCCGGGGACGTGGTCTCCGTGGGGGCGTCGGTCGGCTCCAGCGGAGGCTCCGCCGGCGGCTCCTCCGAAGGCGTCGGGCAGATCGGGAGCTCCGTGGGGCTCGCCGTCGGCGCGACGCTCTCCGTCGGAGAGCCGGTCGCGGTCGGGTCCACCGTGGGCGGCACGGTGGGGGTGTCAGTCTCAGTCGGGGTATCGGTGGGGGTCTCTGTCGGGGTCTCTGCTGGAGGCGCGGCAGCGGCCGGGGGAGCCGGGACGGCCGGAGCCGTCGTCTCCGTGCCGGTGGGGGTCTCCGTCGGGTTGCCCGTCGGGTCGCCCGTCGGGGCGGCTGTGTCGGTGGGCTCCACGGTCGGCGGGAGGGTCTCCGTCGGGGCCGGCTCCACGTCCGGCCGGCACGTGACCGTGACCGTCGGGGCCGGCTCGGTGACGGTGACCGTCGGAGCGGGCTCCGTGACCGTGACCGTCGGGCCGGGCTCCGTGACCGTCACCGTCTCCCTGACCGTCACGGTCGGCAGCGGCGCCATCGCGACCTCCGGCTGCCCGCGCTTCTTGAACGTGCCCCGGCCCAGTCTGGCCGTGGCGTCGCCCTCGCCGTTGATGACGGTGATCTCGGTGTTCGCGGTCGTGCAGGATCCTCTCTTGCACACCCGCTGGTCGACGGTGAAGAACCCCGCGCCCTCATAGGCGACCGAGACGTTCAGGTAGGAAATGCCGCGTCTCTTGACCACCCGCGTCTCGGCGGTGTAGTCGGCGTTCGGGGGGCTGGCCGTCGGG
>NZ_SMKQ01000054.1 GCF_004348995.1 Nonomuraea terrae | reverse complement strand
TCCCCACCCTGTTCACCCCCACCCGGCGCGAGTCCTTCGACAACGGCGCCCAGGTCACCTGGCTCACCAGGGCATAGAACGATAGAACCGCAAGGAGGACCATGCATATCAAACTCCCAGCCTCGATTGCCGGGGCCAAGACCGACCACCAGGCCCGATCGCCGCACCGGCACGAGCACCCGGCGCGCGACATCAAGCCCACGGGCCGGACCGACCTCCCCCGCCGCCCGACCGCCACACCCCGCCGCAGCGGGTACTGAGCGGCCGGCGCCATCACGCCCTGAGAGGCGCGCCGGCGATTCGCTGGACGAGGCCCATCTGTACCGAGCGGGTCGTGGCATGGCTGCCTGTCGCTGGGGTCGTTCTCGGTATCGCTGGCCCGTTGATCCACCTTCCGGTCAGACGAAGTCGATCTCTTGACGCATCGGATGCGGCGCCCATTCTTCCCGGCGCCTTCTCCGATGGCATCGATTCGATGAGTTCACGACGGAAAACCACGCGCGCACCCGTGCTGAGCACGCGCTCCCGGCGGACGGACTCCAGTGGGCGTGCATGGCGCGGACGCAGGTGTGCCGGCCGCCGCCGTCCGCCCCGACCACCACACGAGCCAGAACAGACCCGCTCAGCGGCTCGAAGGCCCAGAAATGTTCTGTCGCAGCGGAGGTTGAGCGATTCTCACCGAAGTTTGAGTGCTGCTTCTCTCATCTGCCTTCTGGCGTTACTTTCAGCGTTCTCGGTCGGCCCGTACGCGGCACGCGTCTGAGCGCCAGAGCCGACGCAGACCGCGGGGGTCGTCGCGAGGCAGCGGAGTGCCGCATCGTCGGAGCGGTGGTTGGCCGGCGCGGCGACAATCGCGAGAGCACCAGCGGGATGGAGCAGGCGAGGTTAAGGAGGTTCCGCAGGTCTCGCATGAGTTCACGACCGGCGGTTGCGGCGCCGGCCGCAAACGTTCGGGGTGGCGCTGGCGGTATGCCATTTGGCGGCAGGTGGCCGAAATCTGAGCATCTCGGCTTCCTTCCGGGGCGGGGATGACCGGGCAGGCGTTGCCTATCTCTCCCTCGCGGACGAGTCTGTCGATTGCTTCGATCATCGCGGTGCTGCCCGGCCGGGGCGTAATGACGAGATCCGTCGTGGAGAAGTAGAGGCGGTTCACCACGCGGCTGTTCATCGGCGCGGCCCCGCCCCCGCAAGGCGGGTCACAGCCGGATCAAGTCGGCGACCTCCTCGGGCAGGCCGGGTGAAGTCATGACATGGCCCATCCCGGGCACGACGTGCAGTACCGCGCCCGGAATCGCGGCAGCCAGGGCCTCGCCGTGACCGAGCGGACAGACCGGATCCTGGTCGCCGTGCACGATCGAGGTCGGCGCGGCGATCAACGACAGCGGGGCGAGCAGGTCAGGGGCGTCCATCCACGCGGCCCGGTGATGGTTGGCCGCGGCCGCCGGGTCGGCAGCCCGCGACAGCGCCGACTCCAGCATCGCCCGGGCGGCCGGTTCGTCGAACGGCCGAACCGGCCCGTTGAAGACTCGGAACAGGGCCACGTCGGACTCCACTCCCGGCGGCAGCCCAGCGGCCAGATGCGCGAGAAACGCCGGCGACGGTGGCGGCAGGTCATCCGGGTCGGCCGGCTCCCCGGCCCGTGCCCGTGCCCACGCCGGACTCGGATCATGACCCATCGGCGAGCTGGACATCACGGTCAAAGACCGGACCCGGTCCGGCGCGTGCACACCCAGCCACTGTGCGATCATGCCGCCCATGGAAGTCCCAGCCACATGAGCGGAGCTCAGTCCATAACCGTCCAGCACAGCCAGGCAGTCGCGAGCCATGTCCCCGATCGTGTACGGATGAGCATCGAAGTCGACAACGCTGGACCGACCGGTGTCCCGATGATCGAACCGGATCACCTGAACCCCACGCTCAACAAGCCGGCCAACCAGCGCATCAGGGCAACTGACACCCTGAGCAGCCGACCCCATGACCATCAAAACAGCGGGAAGCCCGGGATCGCCGACCCGCTCAGTCCAAATCCGCAGCGGCCCGGAGGGCACAAATCGCTCGTGGGCATCCAACATGGAGGCACGGTAGCGGCTACCTGCTGCCGAACGCCGACATTTATCGATGGCCGTCTTCATTTCCTGACGCCACACCTGTGACCTGGTCAAACTCGTACACCACTTCCGTGGACGCAACCGTGCTCAGGTTTCGCTGCGACAGGTCAAGAAAACGCGACATCCCGTCAACTGTCCTACAGCCGCGCCACCTGCACACCGGCTCACCATCGAACGCCTGCGCCGGCCCCTGGGCAGGCGCGTGCCTTCCAGGGGGCGGCTCCCCGCGTCGGGAAACCCACGTGGGCATCACGTCGAACGTCTCGGCCGTCCAGCGCCCGCGGGAACCACGGACATCGCTGTCACGCGCTCCAACACCACGGTCAGCCCGTCCGCGCCCATGGCCCAGGCACCCGCCGGAGCCGTCACGACGTCGATGTATGCGGCCACCGGCCGGCACCCACCGCACCGCAGGCGCAGGCATGACGACCGCTTCCTCTAGCCTGGGTGGCCCCGGCCACCCACAGCTGCTCGCGTCTCAGTCGGGCCCCCTCCGCCCATGGGACACGCACCTACCAGACGACCTGCCGGCCCGCCCCCGCACCGTGGAGACCGGCGGCGATCATCACGCCTGGCGTCTCCAGCCGGCGTCCGCGGGAACCACGGACACCGGTTTCATGCGATCCACGCCGGAACGCCGTAATCGGCGCCGTCCGCGCCCATGGCCCGGGCACCGGCCGGAGCGGTGACGACGGCGGTGTATCCGGTCGCCGGGTCGGCCAGCACCCGCCGCACCGTACGCGCAGGCATGACCACCGTGTCCCCCGCGCCCACGGCGAACGTCTCCCCGCCCAGCTCCACGGTGGCCGCACCCGCCACCCAGGTCCACACCTGCTCGGCGTCGAAATCGTGCACGGGCCCAGCGACCCCCGGCTTCACCTCGACCTTCCACAGAGCCCTTGAGGCCCCGCCCTGGGTCGGCGAGGCGAACGTCGTCATGACCCCGCCCGGAGTCTCCGACCGCCGCGCTTCAACATGACGAATGACAGTCATCCCGCTCAATCCCTAGAATAGGCAACCACGTTTCCCATATAGTTAACCAGGTTGTCTATCATGTCAAGCAACGGCTTCGAACTGCCGCTCCGCCTACTGCTCGCGTTCAGGATGCTCATCGACGAGCTGCACGCCGAGCTCGCCCGCCAGGGCCACCCCGACATCAGGCCGATGTACGGATTCGTCATGCAGGCCATCGGCCCCGACGGCACGACCGCCGTAGAGCTGGGCCGTGCCCTGGGCGTCACCAAACAGGCCGCCGGCAAGACCGTCGACAACCTGGAACGCATCGGCTATGCCGAACGCGCCACAGACCCCCGCGACAGCAGACGCAAACTCGTCCGCCTCACCCCACGCGGGATGGACGCCCTCGACCGCTCGGCCCGCATCTTCGACACCCTGCGCGCTCGCTGGGCCGCCGAGCTGGGCGAGGACCGCCTCCAAGCCCTGGAATCAGACCTGCGCCGCATGACCCCCGACAACCCCTGGCGCCTCGACATCCCGGGCTGGTTCGGCGCCCTCTGACCAAGCGTCCGCCGCGCCCGCGGGGCGCCTTGGCCGCCGTAAGGCGACTTTTCCGGGACCCCACGGAAGCGACCGCGGCAACCGTGCAAGCGACACCCAGCACCGGCCGCGGCCGCACACATGTGCGCGCGCCTTACTCGTGCGGCCGCAACTGCTAGGCGGCCAGTTGGAGGCCCAGGCTGGTCAGGTTCGTACGGGCCCAGTTCAGCTCTTCGGCGAGCAGGGACACCAGCGCCCCCGGCCCCTTGGCGCGGCCCGGGACCATGAGGTTGTGCGTCTCGACCTCGATGTGCGCGTTGCCGCTCACGGCGCCCGACAGCATGGCCGCCAGCGTGTCGTGCAGCACGGCCCCCGTGTTCGGCGTCTCGTCGGAGTGGTTGTGCACGTGGCCCAGCTTCACCACGGGCGCTCCGGCCTCGGCCAGGCCCTTCAGGGCCGCGCCGGGCTCCTCGCCCCCGCCGGCGAGGTGGCACGCGTCCAGGCAGACGCCCAGGTGCTCGGAGTCGATGCCGCCCACCCGCGCGAGCGCCTGCTCAGTCGTCTCCAGCACGCAACCCGGCCACGGCTCGAACCCCACCCGGATCGTCTTCCCGGTCACGCTGTAGATGCCGCGCAGCTCACGAGCGAGCCGCTCCAGCCGCCGCGTGGCGATCGCCTGCAGGTCGACCGGCCAGTCGCGCCGCCACCCGATCGGAATCGTCGAGATGCTGCCGAACCGGACGTCCTCCGGCAGCAGGAACGCCAGGATCTTGGCCAGCGCCATGGTGTAGCGGTAGCGCTCGGGCTTGGCCCAGTCGGGGCCCGGGACCTCCTGGTTGCGGCCGCCGGTGCCGTTGAGGCTGACGACCTCCAGGCCGCGCTCCTCCAGAGAACGGCGCAGCCGTACGAGCTCGATGCGGTCGGCCGTGAGGTGGTCGGCGACGCTCGGCGACAGCCACAGCCCGATGCCCATCCGCTCCACGCCCAGCCGCTTGCGCACCGGCACGGCGTAGCGGGTCAGGTGGGCGATGAGGTTCTCCAGGTCCTCAGCGGGGTGCACGCCTGCGTTGTAGGCGAGGTGAACGAGCGTTCCGTCATCGTGACGCAGGCGCATCGGTTTCCTCCACGGCTTGCTTGTGTGTTCCCTCGCCCGCCTCGAACGTGCGAACCATGCGAGCATGCCTGCTCACGTGTGGCGCGCGCGTCCGCCCTGAGTTGTTATCCGGGCTACTCCGCAAGGAGCAGCCGCCAGCGTAGGAACACGCCCTTGTGGGTCACTTGGATGAGATCTGGCGAAGCTCTACGCAGTGTAGTACTACTCGCGGTGGTGGTATAGCCGCCCGCCCAACAATTACGCAACGACGACCAGCCGTTCTCACACCGCCATCTCCGCCACGTGAGCGGATAAGCCGCCCATCACGCGAGAAGTGAATCCCCTCACACCCGCCAACCGGGCAGGACCCCGAGAGGGACGGCCGCCATCAGCCCGCCGATGACCCAAGCCGGCAACGTCATGCCGCCCGGCCGGGATCCATCCTGTCGCGTGACGACCACGATGCGGACGACGCACACGCCAGGCTATCCCCCATCACACACTGCGACGTCCACCCGGACAATCCCTGCTCACACTCATGCGACCGTCGGCGGCACGGTCCGCCTACCGCCCGCACGTCGGTTTCGCGCAGTCGAGCAGCAGTCACCCAGCACGGCCACCGAGCCGGACTCCTGCTCGATGCGGCAGGAGCCGCGACGCTCGGGGTCATCCATGACGCCGGCGAGGCACCGCCGCGTCCTGTCCGTCCAGGCGGGCACCGGCGACGGCGCGCGCAGCGAGTACCGGGGCGCGCGGCCGGCGTAGCGCGCGAGGTGTCGGGGCTGCCGTGGGAGTGCGAGGTCGTGGCCGACTCCCCGGAGGAGGTCGCGGTGCGGCTGAGTGGGACGCCCTCACGCCGAGAGCTCCACCGGCGTGTTGATCAGCGCCGCGCTGCTCAGCTGCCGGTGAGTCGCCTTTCGGGGATGGGGCTGGGAGCGCCTGACAGGTCCGCTCGCCCTCCATCACGGTGGCGCACACACACCCGTGCAGCCTTTACGCCGTTCGACGTGGCACAGGCTGTTTCAGCCGCTTATGGGCACATATCCGCGCCGTCTCCCAGGAGAACGGACGGTCCCGTGGCGGGCACGGCCGCGGAAGAGCCGCCGCATGCGAAAGCCCCCGCGTGAACAGGTCACGCGGGGGCTTTCCGAAGAGCCGAACGTCAGTGCTGGATCGGCGCGGCGATGGCGGCGGCCGAGTCCGGGACCGTCGAGGCGGTCTCGCCCTTGAAGACGAACTTCGCCTCGTCGCCCTCACCCTCGATCGTCACCTTGACGACCTGGCCGGGCCGGAGCTCGCCGTAGAGGATCTTCTCCGACAGCGAGTCCTCCAGCTCGCGCTGGATCGTGCGCCGCAGCGGCCGAGCGCCCATGACCGGGTCGTAGCCGCGGTCGGCGAGCAGCTGCTTGGCCTCGGGCGACACCTCGAGCCCCATGTCGCGGTCCTTCAGCCGGGCGTCGACCTGGTTGAGCATCAGATCCACGATCTTGATGATCTCGACCGGCGTCAGCTGGTGGAAGACGACGATGTCGTCGACACGGTTGAGGAACTCGGGCCGGAAGTGCTGCTTGAGCTCCTCCTGGACCTTGGACTTCATCCGCTCGTAGTTGGACTCGGTGTCGTTCGACTTCGCGAACCCGACCCCGATGCCCTTGGAGATGTCGCGGGTGCCGAGGTTGGTGGTCATGATGATGACCGTGTTCTTGAAGTCGACCACCCGACCCTGGGCGTCGGTCAGGCGACCGTCTTCCAGGATCTGCAGCAGCGAGTTGAAGATGTCGGGGTGGGCCTTCTCGATCTCGTCGAACAGGACCACGGAGAACGGCTTGCGCCGCACCTTCTCGGTGAGCTGACCGCCCTCCTCGTAGCCGACGTAGCCGGGAGGCGAGCCGAAGAGCCGGGAGACGGTGTGCTTCTCCATGAACTCCGACATGTCCAGGCTGATCAGAGCGTCTTCGTCGCCGAAGAGGAACTCCGCCAGGGCCTTGGACAGCTCGGTCTTACCGACACCGGAGGGACCCGCGAAGATGAACGAGCCACCGGGACGACGCGGGTCCTTCAGGCCGGCGCGGGTGCGCCGGATAGACCGCGACAGGCCCTTGATGGCGTCGTCCTGACCGATGATCCGCTTGTGGAGCTCGTCCTCCATACGGAGCAGGCGCTGCGACTCCTCCTCGGTCAGCTTGAAGACCGGGATGCCGGTGGCGGTCGCCAGGACCTCGGCGATGAGCTCCTGAGTGACCTCGGCCACGACGTCCATGTCGCCGGCCTTCCACTCCTTCTCCCGCCGCTCGCGCTTGAGCTGGAGCTGCTTCTCCTGGTCACGGAGGGCGGCGGCCTTCTCGAAGTCCTGCGCGTCGATCGCGGACTCCTTGTCACGGCGGACGTTGGCGATCTTCTCGTCGTATTCGCGCAGGTCCGGCGGCGCGGTCATGCGGCGGATGCGCATCCGGGACCCGGCCTCGTCGATGAGGTCGATCGCCTTGTCGGGAAGGTAGCGGTCGCTGATGTAGCGGTCGGCCAGCTGCGCGGCGGCGACCAGCGCGTCGTCGGTGATCGACACGCGGTGGTGCGCCTCGTAGCGGTCGCGCAGACCCTTGAGGATCTCGATCGTGTGGCTGAGCGACGGCTCGGCCACCTGGATCGGCTGGAAGCGGCGCTCCAGCGCGGCATCCTTCTCCAAGTACTTGCGGTACTCGTCGAGCGTGGTCGCGCCGATCGTCTGCAGCTCACCGCGGGCCAGCATGGGCTTGAGGATGCTGGCGGCGTCGATCGCGCCCTCCGCGGCGCCCGCACCCACGAGCGTGTGCAGCTCGTCGATGAACAGGATGATGTCGCCGCGCGTACGGATCTCCTTGAGCACCTTCTTCAGGCGCTCTTCGAAGTCGCCGCGGTAGCGGGAGCCGGCGACCAGGGCACCGAGGTCAAGCGTGTAGAGCTGCTTGTCCTTCAGCGTCTCGGGCACCTCGCCCCTGACGATCTTCTGCGACAGGCCCTCGACGACGGCGGTCTTGCCGACGCCGGGCTCGCCGATGAGAACGGGGTTGTTCTTGGTCCTCCGGGAGAGGACCTGCATGACCCGCTCGATCTCCTTCTCGCGGCCGATGACCGGATCCAGCTTGCCCTCGCGGGCGGCCTGGGTCAGGTTGCGGCCGAACTGGTCGAGCACCAGGGAGGTCGACGGGGCCGACTCCTGCGGACCGCCCGCCGCGGCCGGCTCCTTGCCCTGGTAACCGTGGAGCAACTGGATGACCTGCTGCCGGACACGGTTGAGATCAGCTCCAAGCTTGACCAGCACCTGAGCCGCCACACCCTCACCCTCGCGGATGAGCCCGAGCAGGATGTGCTCGGTGCCGATGTAGTTGTGGCCCAGCTGCAAAGCCTCACGGAGCGACAGCTCGAGGACCTTCTTGGCCCGCGGGGTGAACGGAATGTGCCCCGACGGAGCCGACTGGCCCTGGCCGATGATCTCCTCGACCTGCTGGCGCACACCCTCAAGGCTGATGCCGAGGCTCTCCAGAGCCTTGGCGGCTACGCCCTCACCTTCATGGATCAAACCAAGAAGAATGTGCTCAGTGCCGATGTAGTTGTGGTTGAGCATCCTGGCCTCTTCTTGGGCCAAGACGACAACACGCCTCGCTCGGTCGGTGAACCTCTCGAACATCTCGTCGCTCCTCACAGAGCGGTCAGTCAGGCCGGTAAATCCGGTCCCGTCCTCCCGCATGCTAGCCCTGGCTCGGCGAACCGTGCCCACTGCCGCTGACACGCTCTATAACAGACACGTTCCCCGAGAGCAGGGCGTTCACCCTCCATCCAACTACTGTTCGGGGGTGACGTGTTCCCGATACGCCGCAAGCGAACGATGTTTAGGACACTTCGCGGAAGCAGCACCGAATTGCCGCCCGCGGCGTACACAGATCCACACCGATCCACACGGATCATCCACCGGACGCCTGCTGCGAGGCCGGCGTGGGGACACCTGCCCCGCGCATCTCAGATGCCGCGCCCGTATCTGTTACGCAATCATCCTATGTCGGGTCGCAAAGGATGGCCAAGCGGTCTCGCTACGCCCTGAGCACAACACGCGACGCACCGCACATCGCGGCGCCGCATTGCCGTGTACGCCGGGCTCTCTTAATGTGCCATCCGGTCAGCCCGGTTACCGAATCCGTCCGCATGATGAGACAGCTGTCCCCATGGGTCAGGAGTTTCGCTACTGTCCTGCCGTTGCCGCTGGTTACCAATCGAACCATTGCGCACCGCACGCCGGGGAAGCGGCATTGTTATGAGGCGTACTCAGGTTATGCCGCGACATCCGCGCCCGGTTTTCGCCGGGGTGCGTACGGATCGCGGGTTAAGCGCCACAACGCCTGAAGATCGCCGCAGGGGGTTAACCGCGCAGGTGTTTTCCGCGATGGCCCGTTCCAGTGGGCGCGGCACCCGCCTGCGGCGCGCCAATGTCGTCGGCGAGGGACATTGGGTGGCCCGGGGTGAGGCCCCCATGCGTACGTGAATGCGCGGCATTCGAACGCACAGGGCACGACACCTCGCATATGCGAGGGCCTGGCCGGTGAATCGGCGCTGACGCCGGAACACCCGCCCAAAACGCCCGCATACGGGTGGGTCTTGAGATCGTCATCCCCAGACGTCCCGAAATCTGGAACGCCAAGGGAAGGATCATGCGCTTATGGCGGTCGCCGGGGTCCGAGGCGAGCATCATAAGCGCATGGTCGACCGACCGACTCCTTAGTGAGCCTGCTCGTACTTCTCCACGATGGTGGAGGCGATACGGCCGCGCTCGCTGACCTGCAGGCCGTGATTCTTGGCCCACTGCCTGATCTCGGAGCTCTTCTCCCGGGTCATCGCGCGACTGCCGCCGCGGCCACGCCGGCGCGTGGATACGGTGCCCGCCCTGCGCGCATGCTGCACGAAAGGCGTGAGCGCGTCCCTCAGCTTCTTCGCGTTTAGGTCGCTGAGGTCAATCTCATAGGAGGAGCCGTCAATAGCGAAGCTGACCGTCTCATTGGCCTCGCCCCCATCGAGGTCATCGATGAGAATCTCCTGGATCTGCTTGGCCATCTACGCAATCCTTTCGCGGAGCATTGTTTCATTCGCCTGCCCAAACATATACCCGGAAAGGCGTGGAGACAATTCAGCGCTACGGGATTCGGCTGACTGGCCGATCAGTTCTGGCTCTCCGGCTGATCCTCGCGGTTTCGCCGGCCGCCCAGGGCCTCGGACCGGACCAACTTCACTACGCCAAAGATGAAGGCGCCGCCCACCACCACCGGGGGGATGAGCGCTGACAATACGTCTGTTAGGGCTTCCATTCGTCCTCGGCCTCCACGGCTAGCGGGGTTTCGGGGCGCTTTAAGCGCTGGCAGCGGGGTCACGGAGAGCCCGGCTCCCCCATGACAGCAGGCGACAACCACCCGCAACCGACCATAGCGGCACACACTCGCCCTGCGCGCGCAGGGGCGCCAACATCCGGCAAGCCGGACGCCCCATAGCCTAATGCCAGTCTCTCCAGGGTCCTTACCGGATCAAGCGAAAATTTTGCGAAAAGGCATCCGTGCAGGTACGGAAGGTCTCACCGAAGATCTTTCACCACACGTGTTCCGGCCAGCCGGTCGTGCGGCCCCCGCTCGAGCGGCTTGTCGATCAGGATGAGCAACCCGACGCCGAAGAGCAGCATTCCCGCCACCAGATTCACCACCGGAATGCCCATCAGCATGGCAGGCGCGGGATAGACCAGCGCCCGTTTGAGCAGAGACCGGGACGGTAGATCCCGGGGCTCCAGGCGAATCCGCATGATCGCCTTACCGAAGGTGCGCCCACGCCGCGAATGGGCCCACCAGTCGTAGCCGGCATAAGCGGCGCCGGCCGCTGCCCATGAGAACACACCCGGCAGTCTCCCGCCGAGCATCTCGGACATCCCGACAGTCCGGAAGATGCCCCACAGGGCGATGAACAGAATGTAATAGAAGACGCCGAAGACGAGCGCTTCAATGAGCCTGGCGGCCAGGCGTTCCCACCATTCCGCGGGCGCCGGGCCCGCTGGGGGCGTGCCGGCCATAACTCCCACCTCGCGTCATCGGCGGCTCGGATCCCCCCATTTTGGTACGGTCGCCCGGACAAAACATAGGGGCCGGCACGAAGCCGGCCCCCTGTTTTACTCCCGCGAAGACTACTTGATCTTCACCACGACGGTCTTGCCGAACTTGTCGGCGAGCGTCTGCTGCAGCGGCTTGTCCCACAGCATGGACAGCCCGTTGAGGCCGCACACGAGCGGAGCCAGGATGATGCCGAACGGCAGCAGCATCAGGATGTAGGCGCCCCAGGTCGCCAGAGCGCGCTTGAGCGCGGCGTCGGTGGGCACGCCACCGGCCGGCATCGGCTGGCCGACCTGCACGACCTTGATGCCCAGGACCATCTTGCCGAGCGTCTGGCCCTTCATCTTGTGCATGAGGAAGTCGTAGCCGACGTAGATGGCCGTCACGAGGACGGCCACGATGATGCCGACCACGAACGAGGACATACCCGACATGGTGCCGGTCGTCGAGTCGTAGGTGGCCAGCAGGATGCCGCCAATGACGACCATGACGACGAACAGCACGATGCCGAACAGGATGCCGTCGATGATCCGCGCCACCCAGCGCTGCCACCACTCGGCCAGCGGCGCCGGGGCTCCGGGCGGCTGCACGCCGATCGGGCCGTAACCGGGCTGCCCGTAGGGCGTCTGGCCGTACGGCGCCTGACCGTACGCGGGCTGCTGCGGCTGGCCGTAGCCCTGGCCGTACTGCTGGTCGTAGCCGGGCTGGCCGTACTGCGGCTGACCGTAGCCGGGCTGGGACTGCGGCTGCTGCCCGTACTGGGGCTGCTGGCCGTGAGCCTGCTGCCCGTAGCCCTGCTGGCCGTAGTCGGGCTGCGACTGCGACTGCTGGCCGTACTGCGGCTGGGCGAAGCCCGGTTGCGACTGCTGCTGCTGGCCGTAGCTCTGGCCGTAGTCGGGCTGCTGCCCGTACTGGGGCTGCTGGCCGGACTGCGGCTGCTGACCGTAACCCTGCTGACCCTGCTGGGCCTGCTGGCCGTAGTCGGGCTGGCCGTACTGCTGCTGCCCGTAGTCGGGTTGCGACTGCGGCTGCTGGCCGTACTGCTGCTGCCCGTAATCGGGTTGCGACTGCGGCTGCTGGCCGTACTGCTGCTGCCCGTAGCCGGGCTGGGCCTGCGGCTGCTGCCCGTACTGGGGCTGCTGGGCGTGAGCCTGCTGGCCGTAGCCCTGCTGGCCGTAATCGGGCTGCCCGTATTCGGGCTGGCCGTAGCCCTGCTGTTGCCCGTAGTCAGGCTGGGCCTGCTGGCCGTAGCCCTGCTGTTGCCCGTAGTCAGGCTGGGCCTGCTGGCCGTAGCCCTGCTGTTGCCCGTAGTCAGGCTGGGCCTGCTGGCCGTAGCCCTGTTGACCATAGCCCTGCTGGCCGTAGTCGGGCTGGGCCTGCGGCTGCTGGCCGTAGTCGGGCTGCTGGCCGTACTGGGGTTGCTGGCCATAGGGGGGCTGGCCCTGCTGGGGCTGGCCGTAGCCTTGCTGTCCGTAGGGGGGTTGCTGCCCGTAGGCATCGTCCACCCGGTAGCCGACCACAGTCGCGTCCGGGTCGGGCTCGCCAGGATGGCGGCCCGGGTTCTGCTGCCCGTAGGGGCCGGGCGCAGAATTTTCGCCGGATTCGTTCTGCGGATACGGCGGCTGTCCGGTGCTCACCGTGTCACCTCGCTTCAAGTGCGCATGTGGCACGTGTCAGGACACATGCCTGTGCTGCCCAACGTATCGACATAGGTATCAACAATCACCTTTCCATGTGGTCAGCGCCCGCGTCACCCGATGTGAGATGCAGCAGCATGCGGGTGTTGTCCAGGGTGTTCGGCTTCACGTGCTCCAGATCGAGGAACTCCGCCACACCCTCGTCGTACGAGGCCAGGAGTTCGGCGTACACCTCGGGTGAGACCGGCGTGCCCTGTATCCGGCGAAAGCCGTGTCTGGCGAAGAAGTCGACCTCAAAAGTCAGACAGAATACACGCCTCAACCCCAGATCCTTCGCCTGCTGTATCAGCGCCGAGACGATGCGGTGGCCGATGCCCATGCCCCGGCACACGGGGTCCACGGCGACGGTGCGGACCTCGGCGAGGTCCTCCCACAGCACGTGGAGCGCGCCGCATCCGACGACCTGCCCGCCCCGCTCGGCCACCCAGAACTCCTGTACGTCCTCGTACAGCGTCACCGTGGCCTTCTCCAGGAGCCGCGGCCCCGCGCCCGCGTAGGTGTCGACGAGGCGCCTGATCGTCCGCACGTCGGGGGTACGGGCGCGCCGCACCACCACCGCGGTCTCGGACAACGTCGGTTCGGCCACCTGCTCCATGGCTCTCCAGCGTACAGATGTCATTACGGCTCAGCCTTAACTCCCATGTCCCGCCCCATCTTGTTACATCTTGTGGCCAGGTGGACACGCGCCCGGACCCCAATCGTCGGGCACCGAAGCGTGACAATCAGGGCAAAATGCCCGTTGTGCACGGGAGTACACGCCTTCACCTCGCGACTCCCCAGCTGTGGAAGGCCTACGAAGTCGGCAGTTCCGGTTGAGCACGAACCCGGAGTGCATTAGTGTCCAGCGACGATGTTCCCCGTGTGTCCCCACACGCGGGAGACACGCCCAATCCCCGCAAGGGGAGCCGGGGACCCGCCGGTGGCCTCCCCAGAACGCCACCACAAGGGGTGAATCCGAGGTCGCTCGGTAGGGCTGCTCCGGCCCGAACCCGTCAGCTAACCCGGTAGGCGTCCACGAGAGGAGCTTGGTTGGTGAAGCGCTTGCGCGAGCGCCAAGGCAGACACGCCCGTCCGTCCGTACGCGGGCGGAGATCACGCCTTCTCGGTGTGGTGAGTCTCACAGTCGCCGCGACGCTGCTCGCCGTCCCGGTCGGTTCGGCCTCCGCCGACCCCAAGCCTTCCCTCCAGGACCTGGCCGACCAGGTCGAGAAGATGCACACCGATATCGAGACGCTGGCCGAGCAGTACAACGGCCAGCGCGAGAAGCTCAAGACCGCGCGCAAGGCCGCCGAGGCCGCGCAGAAGACGCTGGCCACCAGCGAGGCCGATCTCGCCGCCAAGCGCGCCAAGGCCGTCGCCCTGGCCCAGAACGCCTACATCACCGGCGGCCTGAGCCGGGCCCTGACCTTCACCTCCGCCGAGGACCCCGAGAAGTTCCTCGACCAGGCCGCCACCACGTACGCGCTGGAGCAGCAACAGGGCGAGGAGGTCACCCAGCTCCTCAAGGCCATGGACGCGGCCGAGCGGGCACGGGCCGGCGCCAAGACGCGCATCGAAGAGGTCGAGAAGCTGGTCTCCGACATCGACACCAAGCGCGACAAGATCACCAAACTGGTCACCAAGATCGAAAGCAACCTCTTCCAGCGGGCGCTCGGCGAGGCCGGCCGGCCCGGCACCCGGGCCACCCGCGTCAACCTGCCGGTCCCGGGCGACGGCAAGGCCGCCGCCGCCGCGCGCTGGGCGCTGACGCAGCAGCTCAAGCCGTACGTGTGGGGCGCCGAGGGGCCTAGCTCGTACGACTGCTCCGGGCTGGTGATGGCGGCCTACCGGCAGGTGGGCATCGCACTGCCGCACTACACCGGCAGCCAGTGGACGTCCGGCAGGCACATCGACCGCTCTGAGCTGCGCGCCGGTGACCTGGTGTTCTTCTACAACGACCTGCACCACGTCGGCATCTACCTCGGCGGCGGCATGATGGTGCACGCGCCGCGAACCGGTGACGTCGTCCGCATCGCCGCGATCGAGGGCCGGCCGTACGCGGGGGCCGTACGCATCGCGGACTGAGCAGGCTCAGATGAGCTGACGGCGGGCCGCCCAGGCCACGGCCTCGATCGCCGTGGCCACGCCGATGCGGTCGCAGATGGCGCGCAGCCGCCGGCGTACGGTGCGGCCGCTGATGTCGAGCCGCCTGCCCACCCGGTCGACGGTGACCCCCTTGGCCAGCTCCGCCAGCAGAGCGAGATCCGCCTCGCTCAGCTCGATGCCTTCCGTGAGCACATCCATCGGGAGCCCTCCCCCAACAGCCGCGGGCCGAAATCGATCCCGCAGACGGTAAACGCATCGTAGAAAGGTGGTCAAGCATAACAATCACCATGCGTGACGATCGCCATTGACATGACCCGATATATGTGACCTACTCGCGATATGTCGGCACTTATCGGTCCGCGATGAACGACGTCAACACCCCTCCCGCCACTCCCGCGGACGTCCTGGGTTTCGATCCGTTCGATCCGGAATTTCTCCGTGATCCATATGTCCGATATCGGGAGATGAGCGAACACGGCCCTCTCTTCCGTACGCGTGCCGGCCTGCTCATCGCCACCACGCACGAGCTCTGCACCGTTCTGCTGCGCGATCCCCGTTTCGGCCGCGGCTCAGGCCCGATGAGGGCCACAGGTGAGCCCGCCCAGTCGTTCCTGTGGATGGACCCGCCCGACCACACGAGGCTCCGCGGCCTGGTCAGCCGCGCCTTCACCCCGCGCATGCTGGAACGGCTCCGCCCGCGCATCGAGGCGATCACCACCGACCTGGTGAGCTCGCTGCCGAAGGAGGCCGACCTCGTGTCGGGCCTGGCGTACCCGCTGCCGGTCATGGTGATCAGCGAGATGCTCGGCGTGCCGCCGGAGGACCACCTGCGCTTCCGCGGCTGGAGCGAGAGCCTTGCCCGCGGCCTCGACCCGATCCTGACGGACGACCTCGCGGCGGAGAGCGGGCGGGCGGCGCAGGAGTTCCGCGACTACTTCCGCGAGCTCATCGCGATCAGACGCGAGCGCCCCGGCGACGACCTGCTGAGCGCCCTGACCCAGGTGAGCGAGCTGACCGAGGGCGAGCTGCTGGCGACCTGCGTGCTGCTGCTCGTGGCCGGTCACGAGACGACCGTCAACCTCATCGCGAACGGCGTGCTCAACCTGACCCGCCACGGGCTGCTGAAGCACGCCGCCGAGCATCCCAAGCAGGTGGTCGAGGAGGTGCTGAGGTACGACCCGCCGGTGCAGCTCACCGCCCGCCAGGCGCTGCAGGACATGGAGCTGGGCGGCGTACCGGTGCCCGCGGGCACGCGGGTGATGGCGCTGATCGGCGCGGCCAACCGCGACCCGGCGGTCTTCTCCGACCCCGACCGCTTCGACGTGACCCGCGACCCGGGCCGCCACCTGGCCTTCGGCCTCGGCATCCACTTCTGCCTGGGCGCGACGCTGGCCCGCATGGAGGGCGAGATCGCGCTGTCGGCCCTCGCGACGGCGGCGCCGGACCTGGACCTGGCCGAGCCTGAGCCGCCGTACAAGGGGAATCTCGTGCTGCGCGGCCTGGCCAGGCTGCACGTACGGCTCAGGCGTTAGCAGAGGCGGCCGCGGGGGTGCGCGGCCGCCTCGTGCTGACGCGTGCTCAGTGGGTCGGCTTGACCAGCGGGAAGAGGATGGTCTCGCGGATGTTCTTGCCGGTGAAGGCCATGATCATGCGGTCGATGCCGGCGCCCATGCCGCCCGTCGGCGGCATCGCGTATTCGAGGGCCTGCAGGAAGTCCTCGTCGAGCTGCATGGCCTCCAGGTCGCCGCCGGCGGCCAGCAGCGACTGCTCGGTCAGACGGCGGCGCTGCTCGATCGGGTCGACCAGCTCGGAGTAGGCGGTGCCGAGCTCGGTGCCGAAGCCGATGAGGTCCCACTTCTCGGTGAGCAGCGGGTTGTCGCGGTGCTGCCGGGTCAGCGGCGAGGTCTCCAGCGGGTAGTCCATGACGAACGTGGGCTGCACGAGCGTGTGCTCCACCAGCGCCTCGAACAGCTCCTGCACGAGCTTGCCCGAGCCCCACTTCGGGTCCCAGTTGATCTCACGGCTGTCGGCGATCTTGCGCAGCTCCTCCAGCGTGGTGGAGGTGGTGATCTCCTCGCCGACGGCCTGCGACACCGCGCCGTAGAGCGTGATGCGCGGCCACTCGGCGATGCCGAGGTCGACCTCGACGCCGTCGTGGACGACGACCGTGGTGCCCAGGGCCGCCACGACGGCCTTCTGGTACATCCGCTGCGTCAGGTCGGCCATGTCGTTGTAGTCGAGGTAGGTGCCGTACGCCTCGAGCATGGTGAACTCGGGGTTGTGCGTCGAGTCGGCGCCTTCGTTGCGGAAGTTGCGGTTGATCTCGAAGACCTTCTCGATGCCGCCCACCACGAGCCGCTTCAGATAGAGCTCGATCGCGATGCGGAGGTAGAGCTCCATGTCGTAGGCGTTGATGTGGGTCTTGAACGGCCGGGCCGAGGCGCCACCGTGGATCGGCTGCAGCATCGGCGTCTCGACCTCGAGGTAGCCCTCTTCATGCCAGAAGTCGCGTACGGCGCGCACGGTGTCGCTGCGCAGCCGGGCCATCTTCCTCGACTCGTCGTTGACGATGAGGTCGACGTAGCGCTGGCGCACCCGCGCCTCGGGGTCGGTGAGCCCGACGTGCTTCTCCGGCAGCGGGCGCAGGCACTTGGCGGTGATCTGCCAGCTGTCGGCCAGGATGGACAGCTCGCCGCGGCGCGAGGTGATGACCTCGCCGGTGACGCCCACGTGGTCGCCCAGGTCGACGTCGCGCTTCCAGGAGGCCAGCGACTCCTCGCCCACCTTGTCGAGCGAGATCATGACCTGGAGGTCGGCGCCGCCGTCGCGGAGCGTGGCGAAGCACAGCTTGCCGCCCACGCGGTTGAGCATGACGCGCCCCGCGACGCCCACCGTGTCGCCGGTGGCGAAGTCGGGCTCCAGGCCCTGGTATTTCTCCCTGACCTCGGCGTTGGTCGCCGTACGGGGGAAGGTCACCGGGTAAGGGTCGACGCCCTCGTGACGAAGGCGGTCGAGCTTCTCCCTCCGGATGCGCATCTGCTCGGGAAGTTCGTCGCTCACAACATCAAAGGGTAGGGGATATGGCGAACTGCAAGGACTCGTCGGTTAGCTGCATGGTGCGTGCAGGATCGCTGCAAGAGACCTGGCATACCAATATCCCACGAGCTCAGGGGAGAGCCGGCAGGGAGCCGGCCCGCATGGGGAGCTCGGGGAGACACGATGTACAAGAAGATCGCGACCGGGTTCTTCGCCGTCGCCGCCACCACCGCTGTGGCCCTCTCGCTCCCGGCAGCCGCCAGCGCCGCGTCGTACGACCGCTCCGAGTCCTTCGGCCCCGTCTACGCTCAGCGCTTCCTGGCCAAGGCCGAGGGCCGGGTGTTCGTCGACTGGGACCGCAGGGGCCGGTCCAACGAGGTCACCGTCAGCGGCCGCCTCCAGGACCTCGACCGCCGCTCGTACGAAGAGGGCGGCAAGTGCGCGTACGTCTCGTTCCAGGCCAACGACTTCCACCGCCACTGGAACACCGTCTACACCGACAGGTACTGCGGCTTCCCCGGCTCCGAGCGGATCTCCTTCCGCGAGGACGACGTCCGCAGCCTGCGGGTGCAGGTCTGCCAGGTCGGGCCGCGCGGCGGCTTCCCGACGAACTGCGGGCGCTGGGAGTACCTCAGCACGCGATGACATCCGAGACGAGCGGCCCCGCCTCTCCCGGAGAGGCGGGGCCGTCAGGCGGTGTTGCGGTGGTAGACCAGCCGCAGCCCGATGAGCGTCAGCCACGGCTCGTGCACGTCGATCGAGCGCGACTCGCCCACGACCAGCCCCGCGTGACCGCCGGTCGCGACCACGGTCACCTCGTCGGGGTCGTCGGCGAGCTCGGCGACCATGCGCTCGACGATGCCGTCGACCTGGCCCGCGAAGCCGTAGATGATGCCGGCCTGCAGCGCCTCGACGGTGTTCTTCGCGATCACGGAGCGGGGCCTGACCAGCTCGACCTTGTGCAGCTGCGCTCCCGCGGCGGCGAGGGCGTCCACCGAGATCTCGATGCCGGGGGCGGTGACCGCGCCGACGTATTCGCCCTTGGCCGACACCGCGTCGAACGAGGTCGCGGTGCCGAAGTCGACGATGACGCAGGGGCCGCCGTACTGGTCGATGGCGGCCAGGGCGTTCACGATGCGGTCGCTGCCGACCTCTTTGGGGTTGTCCATGCGCACGGGCACGCCGGTGCGGATGCCCGGCTCCACGATCACCGCCTGCACGTCGCCGTAGTAACGGCGGCACATCTCACGCATCTCGTTCAGCACGCTCGGCACGGTGGAGCAAATGGCGATGCCGTCGACGTCGGCGCCCTTGAGCAGGGGGGACTGCGTCAGCAGACCCTGGAGCACGACCGCGATCTCGTCGGCGGTGCGGCGGGCGTCGGTCGCCAGCCGCCAGTGCTCGATGACCTCCTCACCCTCGAAGAGCCCCAGCACCGTGTGCGTGTTGCCGACATCGATCGTGAGCAGCATCCATTACCCCCGCAGATCCAGAGCGATGTCGAGGGCCGCCGCCGAATGCGTCAGCGCTCCCACCGCAAGGTAGTCGACGCCAGTTTCCGCCACATCACGGGCCGATTCCAAGGTCAATCCCCCACTTGCCTCAAGCGCAACCCTGTTTTCCGCTCGGGTTCTCACGAGAGTCACCGCTCTGGCTGTGTCCTCAACCGTGAAGTTGTCCAGCAGCACCAGCTCGGCGCCCTCGTCCAGCACCGGTTCGAGCTGGTCGAGCCGGTCGATCTCCACCTCGATCGGCAGCTCGGGGTAGCGCTCCCTGACCAGCCGGAACGCCTCGGCCACGCCGCCCGCGGCCACCACGTGGTTGTCCTTGATCAGGGCGGCGTCGGACAGCGACATGCGGTGGTTGACGCCGCCGCCGCAGCGTACGGCGTACTTCTCCAGCGCGCGCAGGCCGGGCAGGGTCTTGCGGCTGTCGCGGACGCGGGCGCCCGTGCCGCTGATCGCCTCGACCCACCTCGCGGTCAGCGTGGCCACCCCGGACAGATGGGTGAGCAGGTTCAGCGCCGTACGCTCGGCGGTCAGCAGGGCGCGCACCGGCCCCTCGACGGTCATGAGCACGTCGCCGGCCCGTACGCGCTCGCCGTCCTTGGCGCGGCGCTCGGCGCGCGCGGCCCCCAGCCGGACGAACACCGCCTCGGCCACCGCCAGCCCGGCCACCACGCCGTCCTTGCGGGCCACCACGTCAGCCGCGGCACGCTGCTCGGCCGGGATGGTGGCCAGGCTCGTCACGTCGCCCTCCTCCTGGAGGTCCTCGGCCAGCGCGCGATCGATCAGCGCGTCCACCTCGGCCGGGTCGAGCCCGGCCGAGGTCAGCTCCTGCGCCAGCCGTGACGGCATCGCGTCCCCATGCGGTGTGTACGTCATGCCCAGCCCTTCCTCGTTCAGGGTCACGTCCAGGTGGCCCAGCCATTCGTTGTCGTCGCGGGTGTCGTGGTCCTCACGCCAGTGGGAGCCGCGGGTCTCCAGCCTGGCCGCCGCCGCGCCGGTCAGCACGGTGGCGACGGTGAGCAGGTTCGTCGTCTCCCACGACTCGGTGCACGGCGGCACCTCGACCGGCGTCCAGCGGGCGTCGCGCAGCGCCCTTGCGGTGGCGACCAGCGACTCGCGGCTGCGCAGCACGCCGGCCCCGGTGCTCATGTGGGCCTGGACGCGCGGCCTGACCCGTGGGTCCACCAGCCCGGACGCGGCACCGCCGGAAACGGGTTCGCCGGGCGCGGGGCGTACGGCGTGGATGTCCTCGGCGATGCGCTCGGCGAAGACCAGCCCTTCCAGCAGGGAGTTCGAGGCCAGCCGGTTGGCGCCGTGCACGCCCGTGCAGGCCACCTCGCCGCACGCGTACAGACCCTCGATCGAGGTACGGCCCCGCAGGTCCGTGCGGACGCCGCCGCTGGCGTAGTGGGCCGCCGGGGCCACGGGGACGAGGTCGGCGGTGGGATCCACGCCGTGCTCCCGGCAGACCGCGTAGATCGTCGGGAAGCGCGACTTCCACTTGTCGCGGCCGAAGTGGCGGCCGTCGAGGAACATGTGGTCGCGGCCGGTCTCGCGCATCCTGCGCATGATCGCCTTGGCCACGACGTCACGCGGCGCCAGGTCCGCCAGTTCGTGCACGCCCGCCATGAACCGCTCGCCCTCGTGGTCGACCAGGAACGCCCCCTCGCCCCTGACCGCCTCCGAGATCAGCGGCTGCTGGCCGGTCGAGCCCTCGCCGAGCCAGAGCACGGTCGGGTGGAACTGGACGAACTCCAGGTCGCGCACCGCCGCCCCGGCCCGCAGCGCGAGCGCCACGCCGTCGCCGGTGGAGACCGCGGGGTTGGTGGTCGCCGCGTACACCTGGCCCATGCCGCCGGTGGCCAGCACCACCGCCCTGGCGTGCACCGCGCCCACTCCGTCGCGCTCGCCCTCGCCCATGACGTGCAGGGTCACGCCTCTGGCCCGGCCACGGGCGTCCTTCAGCAGGTCGAGCACCAGGGCGTGCTCGATCACCTCGACGCAGGCGGCGCGTACGGCCTCGGCGAGCGCCCGCTGCACCTCGGCGCCCGTGGCGTCGCCGCCGGCGTGCACGATCCGGCGCCGCCGGTGCCCGCCCTCCCGCGTGAGCTGGAGCTCCCCGTCGGCCGTGCGGTCGAACCGGGCGCCGCGGGCCATGAGCCTGCGCAGCGCCCCCGGCCCCTCGGTCACCAGCGTGCGCACGGCCCGTACGTCGCACAGCCCGACCCCGGCGAGCAGCGTGTCGTTCAGGTGCTCCTCCGGCGTGTCGCGCGGGTCGAGCACTGCCGCGATGCCGCCCTGGGCCCAGCGGGTGGAGCCGGACGACAGCACGTCCTTGGTCACGACCAGGACCTTGGCCGCCGGGTCCAGCTCGGCGTACCGCAGGGCCACGGTCAGGCCCGCGATGCCCGAGCCCACGACGACCACGTCCACCTCGACGGTCCAGCCGGGGGCGGGAGCGGTCAGCCGCAGGGGAATCGCCGGTGCACTCATGGGGGCTCTCCTCATCTGAGGCGATTTCGTCAACATGACGATAACGCCAGGCGCATCGTGCGCATGCCCCGGGGTGCGGTCGATCAGGCGGGGTTCAACGTGACGGTGACGTTGTCGATCAGCCGCGTGGAGCCCACCCTGGCGGCCACCGCGAGCACGGCCATGCCGTGGTACGCCTCGTTCACCTCGGTGAACGTGGCCGGGTCGACCAGCGCCAGGTAGTCGAGCTCCAGCTTCGGGCCGGCCTGGGCGAGCACCTCGTGCGCGGCCGTACGGATCTTGTCGGGGGTCAGCTGGGCCGCGCCGGCGCGCAGGGCCCGCGAGAGGGCCAGCGCCACCTTCCGGTCGTCGTCGGACAGGTAGCGGTTGCGGCTGGACAGCGCCAGGCCGTCGGGCTCACGCACGGTCGGGCCGCCCAGGACCTCGACCGGCACGTCGAGGTCGGCGACCATGCGGCGGATGAGAGCGAGCTGCTGGGCGTCCTTCTGGCCGAAGACCGCGAGGTCGGGGCGGACGAGGTTGAACAGCTTGAGCACCACCGTGAGCATGCCGTCGAAGTGGCCCGGCCGGGAGGCGCCCTCGACGACCCGGCCCATCTCGCCGGCGGACACACCCACCTGCCGGCCGGGCGGATACATGTCCTCGACGGACGGATGGAACACCACGTCGACGCCCTCGGCCCGGCACACGTCCAGATCATCATCGAACGTACGGGGATAGCGTGAAAAATCCTCGTTAGGCCCGAACTGGAGGGGATTGACGAAGACGCTGACCACGACCTGATCCGAGCGCACCCGAGCCTGCCTGATCAGCGAACGGTGCCCCTCGTGCAGCGCGCCCATGGTCGGCACCAGTGCCACCGTTCCCTCGCGGCGGGCCGCGACGAGGTCTGCCCGGTTCCTGGCGACGATCAGATCCATGGTTGCCCTTTCACGCGACGGTCAGGTCCATATATTGCCCCCCAGCGCGTCGAGCAGCCGCTCCGCCTCCTCCGGTTTGAGCAGCCCGGCGGCCAGCGCGCGGTCGGCCGTGAGCCTGGCCAGCGCGACGTAGGCGTCGGCCGCCTCGGGCGCCGCCAGGATCAGCGCGTCGACGTGTTTACGCACCGTGCCGGCGTCGCCGCGCACGACCGGGCCGGTCAGCCCCGCGATGCCGAGCCGCAGCACGTTGTCGAGCGCGGCGCCGAGCAGCGGGCCGAGCATCCGGCCGGGATGCTCGACGCCGATGCGCCGCAGCAGGTCGGACGACTCGGCGATGAGCGTGACCATGTGATTGGACGCCCCGGCCAGGGCCGCGTGGTAGAGCGGGCGATCGGCGTCGGCGATCCAGACCGGCTCGCCGCCCATCTCGATCACCAACGCCTCGGCCACCGGGCGCACCGCCTCCGGCGCGGTCACGCCGTAGGAGATGCCGGTCAGTTTGTTGAGGTCGTCGTCGCGGCCCGTGAACGTCATCACCGGGTGCAGCGCGAACGGCAGCGCGCCCGCGGCCGCCGCCGGGTCGAGCACCGACAGCCCGTGCGCCCCGCTCGTGTGCACCAGCATCTTGCCCCGGAGGTCGGCCCCGGTGGCGGCCAGCCCGCTGACCAGCGACGGCAGCACGTCGTCGGGCACGGTCAGCAGCACGAGCTGGGCAGCGGAGACCACCTCGTCGGGCGGGGACGGCTTGACCCCGAGCCGCTCGGCCATCCACCGCTGGGAGTCATCCGACACGCCGCTCGCGGCCACCACGCGGTGGCCCGCCTGCGCGAGCGCGGCTCCCAGGGCCGATCCGACCTTGCCCGCCCCCAGCACGCCGACAGTCAGCCGTGCCGGCCGATCACCTGCGTCCATGACGTCTCACCCCTGTCGACCCGATGGCATCGCCATGCGTAACGGCCTGTTGTGTTGCCCACGGTAAGCCACGCCCACCGGCCCTCGGCGAGGGGGCATGCCACCGTGACTGGGGCTTTGCTGCCGGTTGAGTTATCGACAAAAGCGACAAGGGCATACAAATCGTGCACCCCCTGTCGGAAGAGATGAGGAGAGGGGTTCATCGCATGGCGGCGGGCGCCGAGTCCGTTTGGGACCCGACGCCCGCATCGGATGCGACCTCTTGGAGGTGCGCCGGCTGGCCAACCGCCGACTGACCAGCCGGGAGAGGAGCCCGGACCGGCCTGCGCCGGCCCGGGCTCTTTCTTCTACCAGTGACGCTTGTACCCGTGGACCCCCGCGCCGCCCTTGCAGCCGGCGACCGCGAAGCCGAAGACCGCGACGCCGTTGCCGCAGACGTTGACCGGGGCGTTGATCGGGACGCGGACTTGGTTGCCGGAGATGATGCCGCCCTTGCCGCTGGTGATGTCGGCGTGCGCGGCGGGGGCGGCCAGCGTCATCGCGGCGACGGCTCCGGTGAGGACCAGGACCTTCTTCAGCATGAGGGGCTCCTTTCGGTTGCGCGGACGTGGCCGCGGGGGGTGCTTGCTCGAGCGAACCCCCTCCGCCATTCGATTCTGATGACGAAGCGCATTCACTCAGTGACAACGAGTAAAGGCTAGCGCAAGGGCGCCACGTTGAGTAGTCACGAAATTACTCTGCGTACCATCGGCGAGTCATGAGATAGTCCAGGGCATGTGGCTCACCTGGCGCGCCGCGACGGAACGCGCGCTGTACGGCGAGAAGGGCTTCTACCTCCGCGAACGCCCGTCAGGCCACTTCCGCACCTCGGTCAGCGCGTCGGCGGTCTTCGCCGAGGCGGTCCTGAGGCTGCTGTCGGAAGTGGACGCGGAGCTCGGCCACCCCGCCGGGCTCGACCTGGTCGACATCGGCGCCGGCGAGGGCGCGCTGGTCACCCAGGTGCTGGCCGCCGCCGGCCCCGCGCTGCGCGACCGGCTCCGTGTCACCGCCGTCGACGTGTCGCCGCGCCCGCCCGGCCTGCCGGACCGCGTCCGGTGGTCGCGCAGCCTGCCCGCCCAGATCACCGGGCTCGCCGTCGCCAACGAGTGGCTCGACAACGTGCCGCTCGACGTGGTGGAGCAGACCCCGGACGGGCCACGGCTGGTCATGGTCGACGTACGCACGGGCGAAGAGCGGGCCGACGGCCCGCTGCGCCGGGCCGACCTCGCCTGGCTCGAACGGTGGTGGCCGCTGCCCTGCGTGGGGGCGCGGGCCGAGATCGGCCGCCACCGCGACGAGGCGTGGGCCTCGGTCGTCGCCCGCCTCACCAGGGGCAGGGCGGTGGCCGTCGATTATGCACACCCTGTGGACAACCGTCCCCTCCGCGGCACGCTGACCGGATACCGCGACGGCGCGGTCGTCCCGCCCGTACCCGACGGGAGCTGCGACATCACCGCCCACGTCGCGCTCGACGCGTGCGCCGAGGCCGGGCGGCGGGCCGGCGCGATATCCACAACCTTGTCCACACAGCGCGAGGCGCTGCGGGCGCTGGGCGTCACGGGCGCCCGCCCGCCGCTGGAGCTGGCCCGCACCGATCCGAGCGGCTACCTCCGAGCCCTGGCCAGGGCGTCGGAGGAGGCCGAGCTGATCGACCCGGCCGGGCTCGGCGGCTTCGGCTGGCTCAGCCAGCGGCGCTGAGCTCCAGCGCCTCCAGACCGCGGATGACGTAGCCCGGCTTCCACGACGGCTCCGCGCGCAGCTCCAGCGTGGCCGCCCGGTCCAGCAGCGCGCCGAACGACTCCATGAGCTCGATGCGGGCCAGCGGCGCCCCCAGGCAGAAGTGGATGCCCGCGCCGAACGAGATGTGTGGGTTGTCCACCCGGCCCACGTCGAGCCGGTCGGGGTCGGGGAAGACCGCCGGGTCGCGGTTGGCCGATCCGAACAGCAGCGCCACCTCCGTGCCGCGCGGGATGCGCACGCCGTGCACCTCGATGTCCTCCAGCACCCAGCGCTCGAACATCTGCAGCGGCGTGTCCCAGCGCATCAGCTCCTCGATCGCCGTGGGCAGCAGGGAGCGGTCCTCGCGCAGCCGGGCCAGCTCGGCGGGGTTCCTGAACAACGCCCACCAGCCGTTGCCCGTGACGTTCACGGTGGCCTCGTGGCCGGCGTTGAGCAGCAGCACGCAGGTGCCGACCAGCTCGTCCTCGGTCAGCTCGTCGATCTGGGTGAGCGCGCTGACGAGGTCGTCGCCCGGGACGCGGCGGCGATCTGCGGCCAGGGCCTTGAGGTAGTCGGCGAACTCCGTCGCCGCGCGTACCGCCGTGTGCTGGGCCTGCGGGGCGGGGTTGAGCTCGTACATGCCGCAGATATCGGCTGACCAGGGGCGGAGCAGGTGGCGGTCGGCCTCGGGGATGCCGAGCATCTCGGCGATGACCGTCACCGGGAGGGGCTCGGCGACCTCGGCGATCAGGTCGCCCTTGTCGACGTACGCGTCCACCAGGCTCCGGGCGATGGCCCGGACCTGGGGACGCAGTGACTCGACCATGCGCGGGGTGAACGCCTTCGAGACCAGCCGGCGCAGTCTGGTGTGCACCGGCGGCTCGACGTCGAGCATGCCCGCCCTGATCACCCGCCAGAACGGCTCCTGGAACTCCGGCTCCGGCGGCCTGCCGAACTCCTCGTGCGTGGCCACGTGCAGGTACGACCGGCCGAGGCGGCGGTCGCGCAGCAGCGCGTTGACGTCCGCGTGCCGCGCGACGAGCCACTGGCCCGTCGGCTCGAAGTAGCTGACGGGCGCCTCGCGCCTCAACTCGTCATAGATCCGGTACGGGTACGCCACGAAATCCGGATTCCAAGGATCAAAGCCCACTATTGCATCTTAGAAGCGGTATCTCCCTCCGCCGAGGTCGCGACCTTCTTGCGCTGCCTGCTGCGCATCCGGATGTTGAGCAGCTCCACGACGACCGAGAACGCCATCGCGAAGTAGATGTAACCCTTGGGGATGTGCTGGTCGAGCCCCTCGGCGACGAGCACGACGCCGATGAGCACCAGGAACGCCAGCGCCAGCATCTTGATGCTCGGGTGCTGGTCGACGAACCGGCTGATCGGGCCGGAGGCGAAGAGCATCACCAGCACGGAGACCACCACAGCCGCGATCATGACGCCGATCTCCTCCACCATGCCGACCGCGGTGATGACCGAGTCGAGCGAGAAGACGATGTCCAGCAGCATGATCTGCACGATCACCGACGTGAACGAGACCGCGGCGGCCTGCTTGCCGTCCTCGCTGTGCGCCACGTCCATCGTGTGGCTGATCTCGGTGACGCTCTTGGCCAGCAGGAACAGGCCGCCGACCAGCAGAATCAGGTCACGTCCGGAAATTTCATGCCCGAGGACGGCAAAGAGCGGCTCCGTTAACTGGACCACCCACGACAGGCCGAGCAGCAGGAGCAGCCGGCTGATCAGCGCGGCGGCCAGGCCCAGCACACGTGCCCGCTCCCGTTGTTCGGGCGGCAGCTTCCCCGCGAGGATGGAGATGAAGATGATGTTGTCGATCCCCAGCACGATCTCCAGGGCGACGAGGGTGAAGAAGCCGATCCAGATCTGCGGGTCGGTCACCCAATCCAACATCGGCGCACCTCCATTGACTAGTAGCTGACGGTTTCCGGTAGCAACGAGCCGGGCGTGGCATAAGTTCGCGCTTGCGATTGCTGGCAAGGTGTCGGATGGGGGGCGGTGCGATGAGCGGTTTGTCCTTGGTATAGTCCCCGGCGTAGGTCATGAGTGCCAGCGACAAGCCCCGGCTAGCTGGCCGGCAACCCTCGCGTCCGCGGCGGGGTGCCCCGGGTGAAGACCTGGTCCGCCACGGGGTGTGGCGGGCAAGCGCGGGCTCCGTGGTTGCTCCCAGGGGTCCGACGACCCTTGCAGGAGGCATGCCGTGTCGACCCTGACGATCTTCAGCTCCGTTCCCACCCAGACGTCCCCATCGCAAACGGGCCCGTCGAAGCCCGGTTCATCGCAGCCCGGCCAGTCACAGCCGGGCAAGTCTCAGCCCGGCCAGCCACAGCTCGGCCAGTCACAGCCAGGCCAGTCGCAGCCCGGCTCGTCGAAGACGGGCGCGGCGCAGACCGGCGCATCGCCGACCGGCCAGTCGGCGCTCGGCCCGTCGCTTGCCGGCCTCTCGCAGGCCGCCGAGGCGGAACGTCCTGTCCCCGCCGTGCTCGGCGCCGACCTCCAGGTGCCGGTGAAGGGCGGCAGGCTCGTCGGGTACGCCAACCTCGACTACGCCGCCAGCGCCCCCTGTCTGGAGCCGGTCAGCGCCGCCGTCGCGGCCGCGCTCCCGGCCTACTCCAGCGTCCACCGCGGCGCCGGCTACGCCTCGCAGCTCACCACCGCCCGCTACGAGCAGGCCCGCCACACCGTACGGGCCTTCGCCGGAGCCCGTCCCGACGACGCCGTCATCTTCACCCGCAACACCACCGACGCCACGAACCTGCTGGCCGGCTGCCTGCCCGAAGGCACCACCGCGGTGGTCTTCGACACCGAGCACCACGCCTCCCTGCTCCCCTGGAAGACGTCCGTACGGCTGGCGCCGCCGGCGTTCCCCGGCGAGGCCGTACGCGCGGCCGACGAGGCGCTGGCCGCCATCGACGGGCCGAAGCTGCTCGTCGTCACCGCGGCCTCCAACGTCACCGGCGAGCTGTGGCCCATCGCCGCCCTGGCGCACATCGCGCACCGCCACGGGGCCCGGATCCTCGTGGACGCCGCCCAGTACGTGCCGCACCGGCGGCTCAACCTCACCGCGCTCGACCTCGACTACGTGGCCTTCTCGGGGCACAAGCTCTACGCCCCGTTCGGCGCCGGCGTGCTGATCGGTCGACGCGACTGGCTGGCCGGCGGAGAGCCGTACCTGAAGGGCGGAGGCGCGGTGCGCTCGGTGGGCGACACCACCGAGTGGCACGACGACCCGGAGCCCCGCCACGAGGCCGGCACCCCGAACGTACTGGGCGCCATCGCCCTGGCCGCCGCCTGTGACGCCCTGACCGCCACCGACTGGACCCCACTCGTCCGCGAGGAAGAACGCCTGATCGCACGCCTGCGGTCGGGCCTCGCCGCGATCAAGGGCGTACACGAGCTGTCCCTATGGGGCGACGACCACCCCCGAGTGGGAATCGTCTCGTTCACCGTCGCCGGCCACACGGCCCGCGAGGTGGCGGAAATCCTGTCCAGCGAGTACGGCATCGGCGTCCGCGACGGCAAATTCTGCGCCCACCCCTTCCTCCAGCATCTCCTGGGCAAGGCCGACGGCGGCTGCGAAGACGACACAGCCTCAGCCGTACGCGCCTCCATCGGCATCGGCACCACCGACGAACACGTGGACCGCCTCCTCAACGCCCTCCACGCCCTGACCACCCCCTGACCCGACCTCATCGGGTCACCATCCGCCACGCTCGGCCGACGACCTCCGGTAGCCGGCCGAGAGCCACCGCACGCGCCCCGAACCGCCCCACCCTCCTCGACCACGAGCGCATCTCCGTCGTGGTCGGGCAGGGCTGGTCGGCGCAGGGCTGGTCGGCGCAGGGCTGGTCAGGCACGCCCGACCACGCACGACCACGCACGACTGATCGGGCACGCCTACAGTGCTCGCGCGTTCGACGAGGTGCCGTCGGGCCAGGATCCCGGTAGGAACGCTGGATCGCCAGCCCTGCCGATGTACGGCGGAGAGGCCCGCGTGTCTGGTGTGCCAACGCCCTTCCACCCAGCACGCGACCGAGCCGACCCGGCACAGCGGCCCCCCGGGCAGAGGCAGCGCGCCCGCACGCCGCGGCGACACGACGACCGGCGGCACGACAGCACGGCGGCAGGGCGCCGCTGGCGGCACGACAGCACGGCAGGGCGGCAGGGCGGCGCTGGCGGCACGGCAGCACGGCTGTGGGCGCCGTTGGCGGAATCACCGCCCGGAGAGGGTGCGTCAGCGGTTTGGTGGTTTGCGGTGTTGGGGTGGTTCGTCGGCGATGAGGGCGTCGATGTCTCGCATGTCCTCGTCGCTCAATTTGCTGCCCGCGCCTCGCTCTGATGGCTGGTGCGGGACCTTTGGTCGGTCGGTTCGGTCCTTCGGTTCCGTTGGCGTGGTGCGGCCACCGGTCTGGCCGGCCTCCGGGCTGCCGACCGGGCCCGCCGCCGTGCCGCCCGGCATTGTGTCGTCGGTCGTCGTGTCGCCGGTGGTGCCGGTGGTGCCGGTGGTGTCCGTGGTGTCTATGTCGGTGTCGGCGTCGGTTCTGGTGCGGCTTGGGGTGTGCGCGGCCAGTTCGCGTTCCATCTCCTGGCGTTCCGAACGCCTGCGGAACATCGAGTGGAAAATGCCGTCCAGGCCCAGCCGTCCACCGCCCAGCGCCAGGAAGAGCAGGCAGAGCGCCCCCAGCGCCCCCGCCAGCTCCCATCCGCCTTCGGAGACCAGGACACCGCGTTCCCAGTGCGCGAACACGATCGCGCCGAGCATGTTGAGCAGCAACAGCAGCGCCACCGGCCGCACCAGCAGACCAACGATCAACAGGACGCCACCGATCGTCTCGACCGCCATCGCGTACCCGGCGGCCAGGTCAGGCATCGGAATCCCCATTTCCGCAAAACCTTGAGCCGTGGCTCTGTGTCCGCCCTGCCATTTCTGCCAGCCGTGGGCCACGAAGATCACGCCAGTGGCAATCCGCGCGATGAACGCGGCTATGTCAAACACAACTCTCTTCATGGTGCTATCTCCCCCCGTTCCCGGTATTCCTCCCCGTGTCCGGCTTCGGAATGCGTTTCATGCCATCTCTTGACCATCCCCCGCGCTGGCCCGCCAAACGGGACGGTGGCAGCATGGCCGTATGACGGAACGCGTGGTGGGAATCGGCGCGGGCGCGAAAGAACTGGCCACCGAGGACATGGTCCTCAACATCGGCCCACAGCACCCGTCCACCCACGGCGTGCTTCGGCTCCGGCTGACCCTCGACGGCGAGCGCATCACCGCCGCCGAGCCGATCGTCGGCTACATGCACCGGGGCGCGGAGAAGTTGTTCGAGGTCCGCGACTACCGCCAGATCATCATGCTGGCCAACCGGCACGACTGGCTGTCGGGGTTCGCCAACGAGCTGGGCGTGGTGCTGGCCGCCGAACGCATGCTCGGCATGGAGCCCCCGGTGCGGGCCGTGTGGGCGCGTACGCTGCTGGCGGAGCTCAACCGGGTGCTCAACCACCTGATGTTCCTCGGCTCTTACCCGCTGGAGCTCGGCGCGATGACGCCGCTGTTCTACTCCTTCAACGAGCGCGAACGCATCCAGGCTGTCATGGAGGAGATCTCCGGCGGGCGCATGCACTACATGTTCAACCGGGTCGGCGGCCTGAAGGAGGACCTGCCGTACGGCTGGCTCGACCGGGTGTCGGAGGCCGTCGCCGAGACCCGCCGCCGCGTGCCCGACATCGAGGATCTCATCCTGCACAACGAGATCTTCATCGCCCGCACGAAGGGCGTCGGCGTGCTCTCCCGCGAGCAGATCATGCAGTACGGCGTCAGCGGCCCCGTCGCCCGCGCCTCCGGCGTCGACTTCGACCTGCGCCGCGACGACCCGTACCTGGCCTATCCCGAGCTGCCGGTGAAGGTCGTCACGCGCGGCGCCGGCGACTGCCAGGCCCGCTTCGAGGTGCTGTTCGACCAGCTCAAGGTCTCGCTCGACCTGGCCGACGCCTGCGTCGAGAAGCTGCGCTCACTGCCGCCCGGCCCGATCAACCAGCGGCTGCCGAAGGTGCTCAAGGTCCCGGAGGGCCACACGTACGCGTGGACGGAGAACCCGCTCGGCATCAACGGCTACTACCTGGTCTCGAAGGGCGACAAGACGCCGTGGCGGCTCAAGCTGCGCTCGGCGTCGTACAGCAACATCCAGGTGCTGCGCGAGATGCTGCCCGGGCACCTGGTCGCCGACATGGTGGCCATCCTGGGCTCGATGTTCTTCGTCGTGGGAGACATCGACAAGTGACATCGACAAGTGACATCGAGAAGTGACGCGACAAGTGACGACGAGTAAACCCAGGACAGAGGCGCCGGCGGGTCCATAAGCTCAGGGCCATGGCTGACATCGCCTTCCGGGCCAACGCCGAAGACGAGCGGATCATCCGTGCCGCCCTGCGGGAAGGCGAGCGGCCCAGCGACGTCCTGCGCCGCGCGCTGCGCCTGCTGCAACGCGACATGTGGCACGACCGCCTGCGCGGCGGCTCCCGCCCGGCCGCCGAGGGCCTGCCCGAAGAGCACTAGTCGCGCTGGTCGGCCTCGTCCTGCTCGGTCGGGATGCGGCAGGCGTGCTCGAGGTAGAGGGCGGCACAGACCAGCGCCACGCACGACACGAACGACCCCGTCGCGACGAAGAACTCCGTACGCGGCGTGTCACGGTCGAGCAGTTGCACCGTGTAGAGGGCGAACCCGGCGAACAACCCGCCGAACCCGGCCCCCGCGTACGCCGACGCCTTGGCCAGCGCCGCCAACCGGGCCACGGCCAGCGGCTCCACCGGCTTGGTGCCGGGTTTCCTGGCGATGCGCGCCTTGGTCACCCAGCCGCTGTAGCCCTCGCCGATGGCGAGCAGCAGCACGGTGGGGATCGCCGTCCATGGCATGAGGGGCAGGTCGGCGTAGACCCGCGAGATCACCGCCCATGCGATCAGGGCGACGATGACCAGGACGCCGACGAGGTGACCGGGATGTGTGGGCTTCAATCGGGCCTCTGCAGCTTCAGGTCGTCGCGCAGGCGCACCCCTTGGCGATCGAGCCCCGCCGCAAGCTCCGCCACCCGGCCGTGCCCGGGCAGCACGCCCTCGGGATCGACCTTCGCCCACGGCACCAGTACGAACGCGCGCTCGTGTGCCCGGGGGTGAGGCAGCGTGAGGTCGGGGTCGTCGCAGACGGTGTCGCCCACCACGATCAGGTCGATGTCGAGGGTGCGCGCCCCCCACCGCTCCTCGCGGACGCGGCCGAAGGCGTTCTCCACGCCCTGCGCCCGCTCCAGCAGCGTGCGCGGCTCCAGGGTGGTCTCCGCGATCACGATCGCGTTCAGGTACGGCCGCTGCCCGCCGGGGCCGCCGACGGGGTCGGTCTCGTAGACGGAGGACGCCTTGACGAAATCGAGCCCCGGCGCGTCGAACAACGTGTCCACGGCACCCTGCAGCGTCTGGAACCGGTTGCCCAGATTGCTGCCGAGAGAGAGCACCACCTTCATGCGCGGCTCCGCTCGATCGTCACGACCACGTCGTCGAACGGCAGCGGGATGGGCGCTGCCGGTTTGTGCACGCTCACCTCGACCCGCTGCACCAGCTCGCTGGCCAGGCACACGTCGGCCAGCCGCTGCGCCAGCGTCTCGATGAGCTGAACGGGCTCGCCCTCCACCACCTCGGTCAGCGCCTGGGCCAGCTCCCCGTAGTGGACGGTCTTGGTGAGGTCGTCGCCGGCCGCGGCCGGCGCGGTGTCGAGGAACAGCGTCGCGTCGACGACGAACTCCTGCCCGAGCTCCCGCTCGGCAGCGAGCACACCATGCCTCCCCCGGGCCCGCAGGCCTTTGAGGGCGATGCGATCAGCGCTCAAGCTCGCCCTCCTCCTCATCGTCGTCGTCGCCCTGGAGCACCGGCGAACCGTGGTGCATCCACAACCGCCAGCCCTGTGGGGTGCGGACGTAGACGTTGCTGGCCACCACCTTGCCCGCGGCGAAGCTGGCCTCACCCTCCTCCCCCGCGGTCAGGATGTTCTCGACACAGGTCAGCACGGCCACATCGCCCAGCACGGTCGTGTCGACGTCGGTCAGCACGAACTGGATGTAGGTGGTGTTGGCCATGATCAGCGCCCACGAGCGCAGCACCTCGGAGCGGCCCTGGAGGAGGGTCCAGCCCGGATGGACGCAGGTCACCTGGTCGTCAGGGGAGTCCTCGGCCCAGATCTCCGTCATCTTGTCGAGGTCGCCGCTTTCGATCGCGGCGTAGAACTCCTGGTTGACCGTCTCGATGGCTGCGGTGTCGACGCTCATGTGCCTGCTCCGGCTCTCTTCCATGCAGCGGCAACGCGTACCGCATCGGCGTTGGGGGCCACCTGGTGGACGCGTACGCACCACGCGCCCGCGTGCGCGGCCAGCGCCGTCACGGCCATCGTGGCGTCGTCACTACGGTCGAACGGCCGTGGCGTGCCGTCGGGGGCGGCCAGCAGCCGCCCCAGGAAACGCTTGCGGGACGCGCCGACGAGCAGCGGATAGCCCAGCTCGGCCAGCTTGGGGATGCCGGCCAGCACTGCCCAGTTGTGCTCGGCGTTCTTGGCGAAGCCGAGGCCGGGGTCGAGGACGATCTGCGCCTGCGTCACACCTTCCGCGAGGACGAGGTCGACCCGCTTGGTGAGCTCGGCGCACACCTCCGCCACCACGTCCTTGTAGACGGCGCGGGATTGCATGTCATGGCTGTGGCCGCGCCAGTGCATCACGACGTACGTGACTCCGGTCTCGGCGACCACGCGCGGCATCTCGGGGTCGGCCAGGCCGCCGCTCACGTCATTGACGATCTTGGCGCCGGCCTCGACCGAGGCCCTGGCGACCTCGGCGCGCATCGTGTCGACGCTGACCACCACGCCCTCGGAGCTCAGCGCCCGGACCACCGGGACGACCCGGGCCAGCTCTTCCTCCAGGGAGACCCGTGCCGCGCCCGGGCGGGTGGACTCGCCGCCCACGTCGACGATGTCGGCGCCCTGTCCGATCAGGTCGAGGCCGTGGCGGATGGCAACCGCCTCGTCGAACCACATGCCGCCGTCGGAGAACGAATCGGGTGTCACATTGACCACACCCATGACGAGGCACCGATCCGCACCTCCCGGCACGTTGATGGGCACGCTAGTCATGGGGCAAGCCTAGGCGCTTCCCCATACTTGTTGACATCGTGGGTACCCCGTTCGGTCGTCACCGGCCCAGGATCAGCGCCATCGCCTCGGATCGGGTCTTGTCACTCGTACGGAAGTCGCCGCGCACCGCCGAGGTCACCGTTCTGGCGCCCGGCTTGCGTACGCCCCGCATGGTCATGCAGAGGTGTTCGGCCTCGATCACCACGATGACCCCGCGCGGCTCCAGCACCCGCATGAGGGCGTCGGCGATCTGCGAGGTCATGCGCTCCTGGACCTGCGGACGGCGCGCGTACACGTCGACCAGCCGGGCCAGCTTCGACAGCCCGGTCACCTGGCCACGCGCGTTGGGGATGTACCCCACGTGCGCCAGCCCGTGGAAGGGCACCAGGTGGTGCTCACACGTGGAGTAGACCTCGATGTCCTTGACGAGCACCATCTCGTCGTGGTCGACGTCGAAGACCTTGGTGAGCACCTGCTCCGGCGTCTGGCCGAGCCCGGAGAACTGCTCGGCCATCGCGCGGGCGACCCGGGCGGGCGTCTCGATCAGGCCGTCACGGTCGGGATCCTCGCCGATGGCGTAGAGGATCTCGCGGACGGCCTTCTCGATGCGTGCCAGGTCGACGTCATGCTCGGTCACGGCCTGGCTCCGCTCGGCACGCTCGCTCGCCGGACGCCGCCGCCTTGCCCCGCGCTGGTCGCTCCGCTCCTGCCGCTTCTCCGGGCGACGGCGCTCACTCGTGTCGTCACGCAGAGTCCCCTGACGGCAGGGCTTCCTGGTGCCCGCCGGTGAGCGAGCCGTTGGCCGACTGCTTCTCCTTGGGGGTCAGGATCGGCGGGCGGTCCGACGGGAGCCGCTTGCCGTAGCCCGCGTAGGACGGGCGGTGTTCCTTGACGATCACCGGAGCGAAGATCTCGAGCACCTGCTGGCGGGAGAGGGTCTCCTTCTCCATGAGCTCCAGCACCAGGTTGTCGAGCACGTCGCGGTATTGGACCAGGATGTCCCAGGCCTGGTCGTGCGCCGTCTCGATCATCCGGCGGACCTCTTCGTCGATCGTGGAGGCGATCTTCTCGGAGTAGTCGCGCTCGTGACCCATTTCGCGGCCGAGGAACACCTCGGCCTGGCCGCTGCCGAACTTACGGGCGCCGAGCGCCTCGCTCATGCCGTATTCGACCACCATGCGACGGGCGACGGCCGTGGCCTTCTCGATGTCGTTGGAGGCGCCGGTGGTGGGCTCGTGGAAGACGAGCTCCTCCGCCGCGCGGCCGCCGAGCAGCATCGCGAGCTGGTCCATCATCTCGGACCTGGTGGCCAGGAACTTGTCCTCCATCGGCAGCGTCATCGTGTAACCGAGGGCGCGGCCGCGGGACAGAATCGTGATCTTGTGGACCGGGTCGGAGTTGGGCAGCGCGTGCGCCACCAACGCGTGACCGCCCTCGTGGTAGGCGATCATCTTCTTCTCCTTGTCGGACATGACCCGCGTCTTGCGCTCGGGCCCTGCCATGACACGGTCGATCGCCTCCTCGAGGACCTCCATCGTGATCAGCTTCTGGTCGGCCCGCGCGGTGAGCAGGGCCGCCTCGTTGATCACGTTGGCCAGGTCGGCGCCGGTGAACCCGGGGGTGCGTCGCGCGATGACGTCGAGGTCGACGTCGGGCGCGAACGGCTTGCCGCGACCGTGGACCTTGAGGATGCCCTTGCGGCCCTCTAGGTCGGGACGGTCGACGGTGACCTGCCGGTCGAACCGGCCGGGACGCAGCAGCGCGGGGTCGAGGATGTCGGGCCGGTTGGTCGCCGCGATGAGGATCACGCCGCCCTTGACGTCGAAGCCGTCCATCTCGACGAGCAGCTGGTTGAGCGTCTGCTCGCGCTCGTCGTGACCGCCGCCCAGGCCGGCGCCGCGGTGGCGGCCGACGGCGTCGATCTCGTCGATGAAGATGATCGCCGGGGCGTTGGCCTTGGCCTGCTCGAACAGGTCGCGCACTCGCGAGGCGCCGACACCCACGAACATCTCGACGAAGTCGGAGCCGGAGATCGAGTAGAACGGCACGCCGGCCTCACCGGCGACGGCGCGCGCCAGCAGCGTCTTACCGGTGCCGGGCGGGCCGTACAGGAGCACACCCTTGGGGATCTTGGCGCCGATCGCCTGGAACTTCGCCGGGGCCTGCAGGAACTCCTTGATCTCCTGGAGCTCCTCGATGGCCTCGTCGGCGCCGGCGACATCGGCGAACGTGGTCTTGGGGGTGTCCTTCGTGATGAGCTTGGCCTTGGACTTGCCGAAGTTCATCACACGTGAGCCGCCGCCCTGCATCTGGTTCATGATGAACAGGAAGAGCAGCACGATGATGACGATCGGCAGGAAGCTCACCAGCAGGCTGACCAGGATGTTGTCCTGGGGCACCTCGGTGGTGAAGCTCTTGGTCTTGCCCGCGTCGACCTGAGCCTGCAGCTCATCGGTCAGCTTGCTGCCGTAGCCGGTGACCCAGTCGGACTGGATCAGCTTGGTCGGTGCGTCGCCGGACTTGACCGAGACCGGGTTGTTGAGGGTCACCTCGATCCGGTTGTCCTTGTCGACGATCTTGGCGTTGCTGACGTTTCCGGCGCGAATCTGCTGAAGGACCAAGGACGTGTCGGCCGTCTTGTAATTTCCGCCGCCACCGAACAACTGCGTGACGAGCAGGAGCAGCACGACGATGCCCAGGATCCACAGCAGTGGCCCACGTGTAAATCGCTTGAGATCCATCCGATGCGGAACCCCTTGCGGGCCCGTCCCTTCCTGACCATGGCCTGGAACCCCGGGCTGGCCCGGGGCCGCGGCATCCGGCACCGCGACTTCTGACTACCCGAAGGCGACACGCGGTCACCCTCCAAGAGTCTGAAGGTACACCGGCAGAGCGCACGGAGGGACCCGCCCGCTACACCGGCCTTGCCCTTTCAACGTACGTCACGTCGCGCGGTGTTCCCGGCCATGTGCGAACGCTACTGATAAACGTGCGGAGCCAGAGTGCCGATGAAGGGCAGGTTGCGGTATCGCTCCGCGTAGTCGAGCCCATAACCGATGACGAACTCGTTGGGAATGTCGAAGCCCACGTATTTGACGTCGATGGGCACCTTCACCGCGTCGGGTTTGCGCAACGCGGCGCAGATCTCCAGCGAGGCGGGATTGCGCGACTTCAGGTTTTCCAGCAGCCAGTGCAGGGTGAGGCCGGAGTCGATGATGTCCTCGACGATCAGCACGTGGCGGTTCAAGATGTCGGTGTCGAGGTCTTTCAGCACGCGGACGACCCCGGACGACTTGGTGCCCGCGCCGTACGACGACACCGCCATCCAGTCCATCTGCACCGGCACGTGCAACGCCCTGGCCAGGTCGGCCATCACCATGACGGCGCCCTTCAGCACCCCCACGAGCAGGACGTCCTTGCCCGCGTAGTCCTCGTCGATCCGGCCGGCCAGCTCCTTGATCTTGTCTTGGAGCTCGGCCTCGGGGATGAGGACCTTCTCCAGGTCGTGGCCCATGTCGGCAGCGTCCACCTGTGGTTCCTTACGGGATGGGACTGATGGCGAGTATCAGGGTGCCATACCGCCGCACAGCGGTCAGACCCCCGGGCAGGTCAACGGCCTTCTGCCCGTGCCAGCTCGTGATCAGCCGGTCGACAGAGAGCACGTGGGTGGCGAAGAGCGCCCCCGACTGGGCTCCGGCGGCGATGGCCGCGCGCCGCAGCACCCGCCGCCTGACGGCGTCGGGCAGCCTCTCCAGCGCGGCGACGCTCAGCTCCACCGGCTTTCCGGCCTCGCCGATATCGCTTAGAGCGCAATTCTGATACGCCGATTCAGCCCACTCGTCGAGGGCGTCGGCGTCCTCGCGGGCCAGTCTCGCGGTCCTGGCGAGCGCTTCTGCCACGCCTGGGCCGAGCTCGGCCTCCAGCACGGGCAGCACCCTGCGCCGCACGCGCACCCGGGTGTAGCGGGGGTCGTCGTTGTGCGGGTCGTCCCACGGGTCGAGGCCGAGGGCCGCGCAGGCGGCGACGGTGGTGGCGCGGGACAGGTCGAGGAAGGGGCGGCGGTAGCGGCCGGTCACGGCGGCCATGCCGGACAACGACCTCGGCCCGCTGCCCCTGGCCAAGCCCAGCAGGACGGTCTCGGCCTGGTCGTCCCTGGTGTGGCCGAGCAGCACGGCGGCGGCCCCCAGCCGGTCGGCCGCCTCGGCGAGCGCGGCGTAGCGGGCTTCCCGCGCCGCCGCCTCGGGCCCGCCCGCGGCGCCGACCGTGACGGTGAGCACCTCGGCGGGATCGAGGCCGAGGTCGCGCGCGCCGATCTCGGCGACCGTAGCCGCTCGTCCGGCCGAGCCTGCCTGCAGCCGGTGGTCGACGGTGAGCAGGCCCGCGCGCAGGCTCATGCGGGGCGCAACGAAGCCCAGCGCCGCGGCCAGCGCCAGCGAGTCGGCGCCGCCGCTGCACGCCGCCAGCACCAGCGCGTCGCGCTGGACGTCGGCCAGCGCCTCACGCACGGCTCTGCGCACGTCGGCTACGGCTGGATGCGGCCCCACGCCTGCATTCTCCCGCACCCGCGGCGACCGCCGACCCGGGCGGGCGGCGGGTCAGGCCGGGAGCGCCGGGGTGCCGATGACGCGGTCGATCCAGGACGTCGGGTCGGAGATCTCCTGATGCGTCGGGAGGGTCTCCGGTGATGTCCAGATCTTGTTGAAGCCGTCCATGCCGACGCGGTCCACGACCGTGCGCACGAACGCGGAGCCCTCGGCGTACTGCTTCATCTTGAGCTCGATGCCGAGCAGGCGGCGGACGGTGCGGTCGAGGCGGGTGCCGCCCTCGCGGCGCTGGGCGAACTTGGCGCGGATGTCGGCCACCGAGGGCACCACGGACGGGCCCACCGCGTCCATCACATAGTCGCCGTGGCCCTCGACCAGGGTCATCACGGCGGTCAGCCGGTCGAGGATCTCCTTCTGGCCGGGCGACTGGATGACGTCGATGAGGTTGCCCTCGCCGCCCCGCACCACGTCGGCCACGGTGTCGGCGGCGTTGCGCAGGCGCTCCAGCAGGGTGGGCAGGTCGAGGTCGGAGGCGAGCAGGAACTCGGTCATCTGCCCGCGGACGTATTCGCGCAGCCACGGCACGCCCGTGAACTGCACCCGGTGGGTCTCCTCGTGCAGGCAGACCCACAGGCGGAAGTCGTGGGGGTTGACGCCCATCTCGCGCTCGGCGTGGACGATGTTGGGCGCGACGAGCGTCAGCCGGCCGGCCGGCTCCTGGCCCGTGGGATCGGGCGGGAGGAACAGCTCATACTGCCCGAGCACCCGCGAGGCGAGGAAGGCCAGCACGGCCCCGACCTCGACGCCGGTGATGCGGGAGCCCACGGCCGAGACGATGGCCGGCGGCGGGTTGGAGCTGTTGCCCATGCGCTGGGTCAAAGGCTCGAGCACCACGCGGAAGCCCTCGACGTTGGCGCGGATCCAGCCGGGCCGGTCGACGACGGTCGCGGTCTGCGGCGCGGTATCGGTGTGAATCTTGGTGAACTCGCGCACGTGGCCCTCGGCCTCGCGCGACAGGGTGCGGAGCTCGGTGACGGCCTGCCTGGCCTCCTCCCTGCTCACCTGAGGACCGGGGCGCACCAGGCGCGTACCGGTCGTGACGGCCAGATCCCAGTCGATCACCTGCATAACGTCCACCGTACGTGCTCGGAGGTAAAGCCGCGAAGGGCCGTCTCATACTCAGGAGGAACGGGACACGATGGCCGCCAGCCGGTCGAGCACCGGCTCGGCGTTGACCGGCACGCGGTCGGCCATGAACGCGAACGTGACCAGCCGCCCGTCCTTCGTCGTGGCCAGCCCGGCGAGCGTGTTGACGTGGTTGAGCGTGCCGGTCTTGGCGCGTACGAGGCCGACCTGGTCCTTGCTGTCACGGGTGGTGAACCGGCTGCCGTTGCCGAGCGTGCCGGAGAAGCCCGCGATCGGCATGCCGGAGGCGACGGCGTGCAGCTGGGGATGCCGCGGCGAGCCCGCCATGGCGATGACCTGGGCCAGCGTGCTCGGCGCGATGCGGTTCTGGATGGACAGACCGCTGCCGTCGGTGAGCGTGACCTGCTGCGCCACGCCGAGGCGCCGCAGCACCGTGTTCACGGCCTTGGCGCCGCCCGCGAACGACGCCTCCTGGCCCTCCTTGATGGCGGTGTGCCGCAGCAGAGCCTCGGCGAAGTCGTTGTCGCTGCGCGTGAGGGTGTGCTCCACCAGGGCGTAGAGCGGGGCGGAGTCGACCCGGGCCAGCTCGGCGGCCCCGGCGGGCGCCTTGGCCTGGCGTACGGAGCCCGACACCGCGACGCCCCGCTTGGCCAGCTGCCCGGCGAAGGCCTCGGCGGCGTGCTCGGCCGGGTCGGAGACGCGGGGCGTGTTGGAGCGCGGGTCCTGCCGGCCCTCGTCCATGGCCAGGGCGTGGACGGGCGCGACCTCTCCGTCGGGGATGTAGTTCCGCTTCCACCCGGTGGACTTCGCCGGCCCAACAAAGAGCGATGTGTCGTAAGAAAGCGTGATTTTTTGAACGCCTTGTTTTTTGAGCGCGGCCGCCGTACGAGCCGCCAGGACGCTCAGACTGGCCTGCTTCGGGTACGTCGGCTTGGCCGACGGCCCGGCGAGCATCGGGTCGCCGCCGCCGACGAGGACGATCGCGCCTGGCTTCGCGCCCTGGACCACCCGGGTGGCCAGTTTGGCGTCGGGGCCCAGCGAGGCCAGCGCGGCGGCGCAGACGACCACCTTGGTCGTGGAGGCCGGCGTGATGGCCACGTCGGGATTGACCCCGAAAAGCCGCTCCCCGGTGACCGTGTCGATCACCACGGCCCCCACCCGGTCGCCCAGCGCCCGGTCCCCCGCCGCGTCGGTGAGCTGCCGCGTCAAAGTAGTCTTAGTCGGGAGAGGTCCGTCTCCGGACTTCGCCGGAAGCCGGGCCAGCACAGGCCCGGAGGTGACCACGGGGACGGGGGAAGCTCCTTCCGCCGGGGACGACGCCGTCGGCCTGGTCGGTGAAGCCCCGCCCGTCAGGGTGCCCAGGCTCAGACCGGTGGTCATCGCGTAGATGCCGATGACGATCGTCACCGCCTGGAGCACGACGAGTGTGGTCAGCATCACCCACCGGTCGCGCCGCGCCACGTCGCCTGCCCTCTCTCCTGTGTTCGCCTACGAGACATTAACGCCCAGCCGGGGGTTCCCGGGGGCCTGAGCGGAGGAACCGCGGTGGAGTTCGACGTTGTCGTTGAGATTCCCAAGGGGCAACGGAACAAGTACGAAGTGGACCACGAAACCGGAAAGATCAGGCTCGACCGGCTCCTGTTCACCTCCACGCAGTACCCCGCCGACTACGGCTTCATCGAGCACACCCTCGGCGAGGACGGCGACCCGCTCGACGCGCTGGTGCTGCTCCAGGAGCCGACGTTCCCGGGCTGCTACATCACGTGCCGCGCGGTGGGGATGTTCCGGATGACCGACGAGAAGGGTGGGGACGACAAGGTCCTGTGTGTCCCGTCCACCGACCCGCGGATGCACCACATCCAGGACATCCACCACGTCTCCGAGTTCGACCGGCTGGAGATCCAGCACTTCTTCGAGGTCTACAAGGACCTCGAACCCGGCAAGTCGGTCGAGGGCGCCAACTGGGTCGGGCGCATCGAGGCCGAGGCCGAGATCGAGCGCTCGTTCCGGCGCGCGAAGGAGGAGGGTCACCACTGACCTCCTCAGCGGGGCCTGGTGGCGCCCACCAGGTCCCCGCGCCAGATCGAGGCCACCCGCACGACGTCGCCGGTCTGCGGCGCGTGCACCATCTGGCCGCGCCCGACGTAGATGCCGACGTGGTGGATGGCCGAGGAGTCGGCGGTGTGGCCGAAGAACAGCAGGTCGCCGCGGCGTAGCTGGTCGAACGGCACGCGTGGGCCCGAGGTCCACTGCGTGCCGGTCCAGTGGTCGAGGCGCACGCCCGCCCTCTCCCAGGCCCGCATGGTCAGCCCCGAGCAGTCGTAGGAGCCGGGGCCGTCGGCGGCCCACACGTACGGCTTGCCGAGCTGGGTGAGCGCCCAGTTCGCGGCCACGTCGCCGATGGCCGAGCCGCCGGTGACCAGGCCCCGCGCGGCGGCGGCCCGCTTTCTGGCCAGCAGCTCGGCGCGGCTGCGGGCCGCGTCCACCTTGCGCTGGAGCCTGTCCTTACGGGCCCGCAGAGCCCTGGTCTCGCGGCGCTGCCTGGCCACGGCCTCCCGGGCGGCGGCCTTGGCCAGCCGGGCGCGCTCGGCGGCCGCCCGCTGGGCCGCGTGGGCGTTGGCCGCCTGCGCCCGCAGGATCGCCGCGACCTCCTGAGCGTCGCGCATGTTGCGCAGGAGCGCGGAGCGTTCGCTTCTCAGGTGCCCGAGCATGCCCGCCCGGTGCAGGAACCCGTCCGTGCCGCCCTGGTCGAGGATCATGCCGACCAGCGGCTTCATCAGCCCGAGGCCGCCGTGGTCGTCGGTGGCCAGCAGGGCGACGTCCTGGCGGACCCGTTCGACCTCGGCGTCGGCCGCCGCCAGTCGGGCCTGGGCCTGCGTGCGGGCCTCCTCGGCCTGCCGAAGCCGGACCCGCTCCCCGTTGTACGCCTCCACCAGCCGCCCCACCTCGGCAGCCAGCTCGTCCAGCCGGGCCTGGGCCGTGGCCAGCTCGGCGTTCGTCCGGCCCAGCTCCTTCGACCGCTCGCGTACGGTCTGGCGGGCCCGCTCCACCTCACGCGAGGACGGGCGCGGCTCCGCCACGGCGGGCGGGCAGTGGCCGACGAGCAAGCAGGCCGCGAGGAGCCCGGCCCGGAATGCGCGCATAGGTCCCCCCGAAAACAGATGGTCACTCTATGCACACAGTTCCCGGCAATGCGCTCACGTAACGTAGTCGACGTCACCGGAACGCGTGTTCGGGGAGTCTCAGCCGATGGAGCCCGACGGATTCGGCTGGCCGGCCGGGGGCGGCGCGGGCTGCGGCGGCGTGGTGGGC
>NZ_SMKQ01000053.1 GCF_004348995.1 Nonomuraea terrae | reverse complement strand
GGGGCAGGGTGCGGGGGCCGCGGACCTGGCCGGGGGCCCAGGTGACCGCGCCGGGGTCGGCGAGGGTGAAGGAGGGGATGCGCTCCATCCACACCTCCAGGGCGACCCGCAGCTCCATGCGGGCCAGGTGGGAGCCGACGCAGCGGTGGATGCCCAGGCCGAAGGCGGCGTGCCGGTTGACCTCGCGGTCGATGACCACCTCGCCGGCGCGGTCGAACTGCGCGGGGTCGCGGTTGGCCGCGGGGAACGGCAGCAGCACCCAGTCGTCGGCCTTCATGTCCACGCCGTTCCAGTGCAGGTCCTGTTTGACCAGCCGGGCCATGGTGACCGGCGCGTAGGCGCGCAGGAACTCCTCCATCGCGGTCGGCAGCAGCTCCGGCTCGGCGGCCAGCCGTTCGCGGTCGGCGGGGGTCTTGGCCAGGTGCCACAGGGAGGCGCCGATGGCGCTCCACGTCGTGTCGATGCCCGCGATGAGCAGCAGGTTGATCGTGCCGAGCACGTGGCCGGGCTCGAGCCTGCGCCCGTGGAGCTCGGCGTCGAGCAGGTGGGACGTCAGGTCGTCGCGCGGGTGGGCGATGTGGTCGTGGATCTGCTCCAGCAGGTACTCCGACAGCCTGGTGATGCGCTGCAGGCGCACCTCGGCCGGGGCGTTGATGTCCTCCAGGGTGTTCTCGACGAACGCGCCGAACTTCTCGCTGTCCTCCTGCGGGAAGCCGAGCAGGTCGGCGATGACCCGCATCGGGATCTGCTTGGCGTACTCGCGGGCCGCGTCCACGACGTCGCGCCCGTCGAAGGCGTCGATGAGGGCGTGGCAGTACGCCCTGGTGCCGGGCTCCTGCCGGGCGACGGCGTTCTTGGTGAAGGCGGGCAGCAGCAGCTTGCGGGCGTCGTGGTGGAACGGCGGGTCGGAGGAGATCGGCGGCGCGCCGCCGACCGGGGCCAGGTCGGCGGGCGGCCGGATGTTGCTGACGATGATCGCGCGGGAGGTGAAGTGCTCGGTGTCGTAGGCGATGGCGGCGACGTCGTCGTAGCGGGTGGGCAGCCACGCGCCGCCGAACCGGTCGGTGTGGGCGATCGGGCAGCGCTGCCGCAGCTCGTCCTGGATCGGGTACGGGTCCGCGGCCCACTCGGGGTCGACGTGGGAGAAGTCGGTCGTCCAGTCGGAGACGGGATCGGTGACGATCTCGCTCTGGTGGCCGCTGAGGAACCGTTGCCTGCGGGTGCGCTGGAGGTCGTCGCCGAAGCGGTCGTCCACGGTCATGGTGCGGCTCCTTGAGGGCGATCACCGCTGCGCGCCCGGTTGACCGGCATCGCGGGCGGGACACCCGTGATGCGTTTCATGCAGGTATCGAAAATCCATTTATTTGTTCTGTCAAGGGTGAGCGGACGGGCCTTCCCAGCTCGCGGACGCCGTGATCTAATCCTTCTAGAATTAGAATCTAGAATCTTCCGAGGTGAGGGCATGCCGCACCGGATCTATGTCGACGGCGAGTGGGTGCAGGCGAGCGGCGGCGAGGTCATCCCCGTGGTCAACCCCGCCACCGAGGACGTCATCGCCGAGGTTCCGCGCTGCGACGCCAAGGACGTCGCGCGGGCCGTGGAGGCGGCGGCGGCCGCGCTGCCCGCCTGGTCCGCCCGCCCGGCCGCCGAACGGGCCGCGCTCTGCGCCGCCGTCGCCGCCGCGCTGGACAAGCGGGCCGAGCAGCTCACGGACACCATCGTCGACGAGCTGGGCATGCCGCTGCGGCTGACGCGGCTCATCCAGGTGGGCGCGCCCATCAGGACGTTCGCCTCGATGCCGGAGGTCGCCTCGAGCGTCGAGTTCGAGGAGCGGCTCGGCGGCGCGGTGGTCTACCGGGACCCGATCGGCGTCGTCGGCGCCATCACCCCGTGGAACTATCCGCTGCACCAGATCGCGGCCAAGGTCGCTCCCGCCCTGACCGCCGGCTGCACGGTGGTCCTCAAGCCGAGCGAGGTCACCCCGCTCAACGCGTTCGCGCTGGCCGAGGTGATGCACGAGGTGGGGTTCCCGCCGGGCGTGTTCAACCTGGTGTGCGGCGTCGGGCCGGAGGCGGGCGAGGCGCTGGCGGCGCATCCGCTGGTCGACATGGTGTCGTTCACCGGCTCCACCCGCGCCGGGCGGCGGGTCGCCGAGCTGGCCGCCGCGACGGTGAAGCGCACCGCGCTGGAGCTGGGCGGCAAGTCGCCGAACGTGCTGCTCGACGACCTGGACGACACGGCCTTCGAGGACGCCGTGCGCAAGGGCGTGGCGGCGTGCTACCTGAACTCCGGCCAGACCTGCTCGGCGCTGACCAGGCTGCTCATCCCGCGCGGGCGGCTGGCGCAGGCCGAGCGGATCGCGGCCGAGGAGGCCGAGACGTACACGCCGGGCGACCCGCGCGACGCGGCCACCCGGCTGGGGCCGCTGGTCTCGGCCGTGCAGCGCGAACGCGTCCGCGAGCACCTGCGCGCCGCCGCCGCGGACGGCGCCACCACCCTCACCGGCGGCCCCGGCGCGCCGGACGGGCTGGAGCGCGGCTTCTACGTACGGCCCACCGTGCTGAGCGGCGTCGCCCCGGAGTCGAGGATCGCCCAGGAGGAGATCTTCGGGCCGGTCCTGGTCATCCTGCCCTACGCCGACGAGGACGAGGCGGTCCGCATCGCCAACGGCACCGCGTACGGGCTGGCCGCCGGCGTGCGCGGCGCCGACGCCGAGCGCGCCCACCGGGTGGCGCGGCGCATCAGGGCCGGGCAGATCCGCGTCAACGACGGCGCGCACAACGGCCTGGCCCCGTTCGGCGGGTTCAAACAGTCCGGGTACGGCCGCGAGTACGGCCGGTTCGGCCTGGAGGAGTTCCTCACCACCACGACCGTCCAGCTCTAGGCCCGGGAGGCGCGATGCGAGGCGTCGTCCTGCGGGAAGTGGGCAGGCCCGTCGAGGTGAGCGACGAGCTGACCCTGCGGCCGCCGGGCCCCGGCCAGGTGCGGGTACGGTTGCGCGCCGCCGGCGTGTGTCACTCCGACCTGTCGATGTGCGACGGCACCCTGCCCGCGCAGCTGCCCCTGGTGCCCGGCCACGAAGGCGCGGGAGAGGTGGTCGAGCTGGGCCCGGGCGTGAGCGGCCCGCCGGTCGGCACGCACGTGATCCTGTCCTGGATCCCGCCGTGCGGGAGCTGTTTCTTCTGCCTGGGCGGGCAGCCGAACCTGTGCACAGCGGCCCGCGCCTCCACGGCGGCGCCCACGCTGCGCCTCGGTGACGGGCCGGCGCACGCGGCGCTCGGCGTGGGCTGTTTCGCCGAGGAGACCGTGGTGGACGCGCGGGCCGCCGTCCCGATCCCGGACGATGTGCCGTTCGACGTGGCCGCCGTCGTCGGGTGCGCGGTGCTGACCGGCGTCGGCGCGGTGATCAACACCGCGCGGGTGCGTCCCGGGTCCTCGGTGGCGGTGATCGGCTGCGGCGGCGTCGGGATCAACGTCATCCAGGGCGCCGCGCTGGCCGGAGCCGCGACCGTGCTGGCCGTGGACCGCCTGTCCGCGAAACTGGAGGCCGTCCGGCTCTTCGGCGCCACCCACACGGCCACTCCGGACGGGCTGGCCGACGCGGTCAAGGAGCTGACCGAGGGGCGCGGGTTCGACTACGCCTTCGAGGTCGTCGGCCGCGCGGCGACCATCAGGCAGGCCTGGGACGCCACCCGGCGCGGCGGCGCCACCGTCGTGGTCGGCGCGGGAAGCTTCAGCGAGCAGGTGACCTTCACCGCCGGGGAACTGTTCGCCGGCGAGCGGCGGCTGCTCGGCTGCGTGTACGGCTCCGGCGACGTACGCACCGACTTCGTCCGCATGCTGCGGCTGTGGCGGGCCGGGCGGCTCGACCTGGACGGGCTGATCAGCACGCGCATCACCCTCGACGGCGTCGGCGAGGCGTTCACGGCCATGACGTCGGGCCGGGTGATCCGCTCGCTGGTCACGTTCTGACATCCGAGAAAGCAGGTGCACATGGCGCTGCCGAGCGGCGAGTACGCGACGGAGTTCGAGGGGCGCGCCGCCCTCGTCACGGGCGGCGCGTCGGGGATCGGCCTGGCCGTCGCCCGCCGCCTGGCCGCCGGGGGCGCGGCCGTCGCGGTCGCGGACTTCGACAAGGCGGGGCCGAGCGGGCCGTGCGTGACCTGACCGCGGCAGGGGCGCGGGCGCTCGCGGTGCCGGTCGACGTGACCGACGCCGAGTCCGTGCGCGCCGCGGTCGAGGCCACGGTGGACGGGCTGGGCGGGCTGCACCTGGCCGTTAACAACGCCGGCGTGTCCGGCGCCGGCGGGCACGTCGGCGACCACGACCTCGCGGACTGGCGTCGGGTGATCGCCACGAACCTGGACGGCGTCTTCTACTGCCTGCACCACGAGCTGCCGGCGATCCTGGCCTGCGGCGGCGGCGCGGTCGTCAACATGTCCTCCGCTCTGGGCGTCAACGGCTTCCCCGGCCAGGCCGCCTACGTCGCCGCCAAGCACGGCGTCGTCGGGCTGACGAAGACGGCCGCGCTGGAGTACGCGCCGCGGGGCGTGCGGATCAACGCGGTCGGGCCGGGATTCATCGAGACGCCGCTGCTGGACGGCGTGGGCGAGGACGCCAAGCAGGTGCTGGCGAGCCTGCACGCCGCCGGGCGCCTCGGCCGCGCCGAGGAGGTGGCGGAGCTGGTGGCGTTCCTTCTGTCGCCGCGCGCGTCGTTCGTCCACGGCGGGTACCACCTCGTCGACGGCGCCTACTCGGCGCGCTAGGAGAGTCATGAGAGCGCTGTGTTTCCGCGGCGACGGCGGCGGGCCGGAAGTGGCCACCGTCCCCGATCCGGAGCCGGGCCCCGGGCAGGTGCTGGTCAAGGTCGCCGCGGCCGGGGTCTGCCACTCCGACCTCGCCGTGATGAGCGTGCCCGGCGAGGCGCTGCCCTTCCCGCTGCCGCTGGTCCTCGGCCACGAGGGCGCCGGCACGGTGGCCGCGCTGGGCGCGGGCGTCACCCGATGGCAGGTGGGCGACGCGGTCGCCGTCTACGGCGCGTGGGGCTGCGGCCTCTGCGCCGCCTGCGCCGAGGGCAGGGAGAACTACTGCCCGCGGGCCGCCGGGCTCGGCATCTTCCCGCCGGGGCTGGGCGCGGCGGGGGCGATCGCCGAGTACCTGCTCGTGGACGACGCCCGCCACCTCGTGCCGCTCGGCGATCTCGACCCGGTGCGGGCCGTGCCGCTCACCGACGCGGGGCTGACGCCGTACCACGCGATCAAACGCACGCTGCCGAAGCTGAGGCCCGGCGGCACCGCCGTCGTCATCGGCGTCGGCGGGCTCGGCCACGTCGGCGTGCAGCTCCTGCGCGCCCTGAGCCCCGCCACGGTCGTCGCGCTCGACGTCTCCGAGGACAAGCTGGCGCTGGCCCGCGAGGTCGGCGCCCACGAGACGCTCCTGTCGGACGAGCACGCCGCGGTGGCCGTCCGGGCGCTGACGGACGGGCTGGGAGCCCGCGCGGTCTTCGACTTCGTGGGCGCCCCCGCGACCGTCGCCCTCGCCGGGGCGGTGGCCGGCCTGGACGGCGACATCGTGATCGCCGGGCTGGGCGGCGGGCGGCTTCCCGTCGGTTTCGGCGCGCTCCCGTACGGGACGACGGTCACCACCACCTACTGGGGCACCCGCGCCGAGCTCATCGAGGTGCTCGACCTCGCCCGGACGGGCGCCGTCGAGGTCCACGTCGAGACCTACACCCTGGACCGGGCGCCTGACGCGTACGCGCGGCTGCACGACGGCAAGGTGCACGGCCGCGCCGTCATCCTGCCGAACGGTTGACCATTCTTGAAACGGGATTCCAGAATGTACTAGCGTGCCGGAAAAGGGCGTGAACCGCTACTGGAGAGGGGCCTTCATGCCTCTTGATCCGCAGATCCGCGCCATGCCAGGGCGCGCCGCCCCCTTGAGCGGGCTGCCGCCCGGCGTCGTGCGCGACGGTTTCCGGGTGCGCGGCCTTCTCCACCGGAGCCGGGTGTCCCGCTCCGCCGATCGTGCCGGTGAGAAGTTCGTCGGGGCCGTCCGCGCGGCGCGCGGCGTCGTGGCGGAGATGACCGCGTGACCAGGGCCGCAGAACCGATCACCGACGGCGACGACGTCATCCGGCGGGCCCTGCTCGACGCCGAGCTCCCGTCGCTGCTCGCCGCGCTCGCCGCCGCCACCGGGGATCCGGCGCTGCTGCCGGAGCGGCTGCGCCCGTCCCCGGCCAAGAGGCTGCTGCCGCAGGGCGGCTACACGCCGCAGGAACAGGACGAGGCGCGCTCGCTGGCGTTCGCCGCGCTCACCGCCGCCCGCGACGGACTGCTCCCGCTCGGGCAGGACCCGGCGGACGGCGAGGCCACGATGCGGGCCGTGCGGTTCCTGGCCGGCGGCGACGCCGACCGCTACCTGCCGCTGCTGCTCGACGAGCTCGCCGCCCCGGACGACCCGGCGGCACCCCGATGGCACAAGGACGACCTGGCCCCTGATCGGCCGTTCCACGTCGTCATCGTGGGAGCGGGCATGTCGGGCCTGCTCGCCGGCCACCGGCTGGGCCAGGCCGGCGTCCCGTACACGATCGTGGAGAAGAACGACGACGTCGGCGGCACCTGGCTGGAGAACGCCTACCCCGGCTGCCGCGTCGACGTCAGCAGCCACCTGTACGGCTACTCGTTCTTCGAGCACGACGAATGGCCGTCGTACTTCTCGACCCGCGACGTGCTGCTGGAGTACTTCCGGCGCTTCGCCGACAGCGCCGGCGTCCGCGAGCACATCCGATTCGGCACGGAGGTGCTGTCCGCCGACTTCGACGACGACACCCGCACGTGGGCGGTACGCGTGCGGAACCCTGACGGCGGCACCGACGTGCTCGCCGCCCACGCCGTCGTCTCCGCGGTGGGCCAGCTCAACCGGCCCCGCCACCCGGACATCGACGGCAGGGACGACTTCGCCGGGCCGAGCTTCCACTCGGCGCGCTGGGACCACGACGTCGACCTGACCGGCAAACGCGTCGCCGTGATCGGCACGGGGGCCAGCGCGTTCCAGTTCGTGCCCGAGATCGCTCGCACCGCCGGAAGCCTGGTCGTCTTCCAGCGCACCGCGCCATGGCTCGCGCCGACGCCCCACTATCACGACCCCGTCGCCGACGGCCTGCGCTGGTTGTTCCGGCACGTGCCCGGCTACGCGCAGTGGTACCGCTTCTGGCTGTTCACCGCCAACGTCGAAGGCGGCCTGCCCAGCGTGTACGTCGACCCCGCCTGGCCCGCGGGCCGGCGCGCGGTCTCGGCGGTCAACGACGAACGCCGCGCCCTGCTCACCGCGTACCTGGAGCACCTGTTCGCCGACCGGCCGGACCTGCTGCGCGCCGCCGTCCCCGACTACCCGCCCGGCGCCAAACGCATGCTGCGCGACAACGGCGTATGGGCCGCCGCCCTCAAACGCGACAACGTCACACTCGTCACCGACCCGATCGGCCGCATCACCGAACACGGGATCGTCACCGCGGAGCGGACCTACGACGCCGACGTCATCGTCTACGCCACCGGATTCGCCGCCTCCGACTTCCTCGTGCCGATGACGGTGACCGGCCGCGACGGGGCGGACCTGCACAAGCGCTGGAACGGCGACGCCCGCGCCTACCTCGGCATGACCGTGCCCGGCTTCCCCAACCTGTTCCTGATGTACGGGCCGAACACCAACATCGTGATCAACGGCAGCATCATCTTCTTCTCCGAATGCGAGGCGCACTACATCCTGGAATGTCTGCGCCTGTTGCTGCGAGACGGACACGGGGCGCTGGAGTGCCGTGAGGACGTGCACGACGCGTACAACGAGCTGATCGACGCCGCCAACCGGGAACGGGCCTGGGGGGCGTCCACGGTGAACAGCTGGTACAAGAACGCCCTCGGCCGGGTCTCGCAGAACTGGCCGTTCACCCTCATGGAGTACTGGGAGAGAACCCGCCGCCCCGATCCGGACGACTACCGCTCGCTGTGACCGCCGCCGCTCAGCGGGGCACGTCCATGCGCTGCGTGCCGACGACCGACAGCAGCCGCAGCGCCTCCTCCGACGGAGAGCCGGGATCCGCGGTGTAGATGACGACCCGCTGGTCGCGGTCGGTGATGTCGAGGACGTCGCAGTTGACGGTGACCGGGCCGACCAGCGGGTTCTGGAAGGTCTTGCGCAGGGTGAGTTCGGCGGACACGTTGTGAGAGGACCAGAGCCGGGCGAACTCCGCGCTTCCGCCGACAAGCTCGGCCACCAGGGCGGCCACCTCGGGGTCGTCGGGGTAGCGGGCGGCGGCGGCGCGCAGATCCTGGGCCGCGATGCGGGCGAAGTCGTCCGCGTCCGACACCCCGAACAACCTCCGCCCCTGCGGGTGCGGCCCGAGGAACGCCCGGCGCACCAGGTTGCGGTCGCGTCGGGACAAGGCCGAGAAGTCCTCCATGAGGGCGGCCGCCAGGTCGTTCCAGGCGATCACCTCGTACGTCGCGGAGATCACGAAGGCGGCGGACTGCGGCAGCCGCCGCAGCAGGTCGAGGATGCTCTGCCGCACCTCACGGGAGGGCCCGGGCGGAGGGCCCGGCGGGGCGCCGGCGAGGTGGTGCAGGTGGTCGCGTTCGGCGTCCGACAGGCGCAGCGCCCGCGCCAGCCCGGCCAGCACCTCCCGCGACGGGCGCGGGGCGCGGGCCTGCTCCAGCCGCGTGTAGTACTCGGTCGAGATGAACGCCAGCTGCGCCGCCTCCTCACGCCGCAACCCGGGCGTGCGCCGGCGCGACCCCGCGGGAAGACCCACGTCGGCGGGCGTGATCCGCTCCCGCCTGCTGCGCAGGAAGGCCGCCAGCTCTCGTCTGTCCACCCTTCCAGTATGCGCGGGCCCCGCCGAACCCAGCCAGGTACCGCCGATGCCTGGATGAGCCGCCCGGAGTTCCGCAGGCTTGAAGACATGGACAACACCTTCACCACTCAGGGCCTGCTGGCAGACAAGGTCGCCTTCATCACCGGTGCGGGGCGCGGGATCGGCGCCGCCGCGGCGCGGTTGTTCGCCCGGGAGGGCGCCCGGGTGCTGCTCGCGGCCCGCACCGAGGAGGAGCTGAAAGCGGTGACCGAGGAGGTGCGGGCGGCCGGCGGCGTCGCGGACCACGTGGTGTGCGACCTGGCCGACGCGACCAGTGTCCGCGCCGCCGTCGACCGCGTCGTGGACCTGTACGGCCGGCTCGACGTCGCCTTCAACAACGGCGCGACCATCACGCCGCCCGGCCCGATGGACCAGGTCAGCGAGGCCGTCTTCGACCACGTCTACGCCGTGAACCTCAGGGGCCCGTGGCTAGCCATGGTCGCCGAGGTCGCCGCCATCCGCGCCACCGCGGGGACGGGGGCCATCGTCAACAACTCGTCCGTCGGCAGCCTGATGGGCAACCCCGAGCTGCCCGTCTACGGGGCGATGAAGCGGGCGGTCAACAGCCTCACCGAGTCGGCCGCCATCACGTACGGGCCCGAGGGTATCCGCGTCAACGCGATCGCCCCCGGCAACACGGCCACCGAGATGATCCGCACGTGGGAAACGCATTCGCCCGGTCTCCGCGAGCGGCTCGCGGCGCACACCCCGCTGCGCCGCGCGGCCGACCCCGACGAGATCGCCCAGGCCGCCGCCTGGCTGCTGTCCGACCGGGCGTCGTACGTGACCGGCGCGGTCCTGCGCGTCGACGGCGGCGCCCGCGCCTGAACCGCGTGCCGCACGCCTCTGCGATGATCAGGCGGCACGGACGGAGGGAGTCGTCATGGGACATGTGCTGGTGACCGGGGCCACCGGGGGAATCGGGACGGCGCTGGTCGGCGCGCTCACAGCGGCAGGGCACCAGGTGACCGCCGTAGGGCGCGACGTCGGGCGGCTCGGCGTACGGGGGATCGAGGCCGATCTGGCCGACCCCGAGACGCTGGCCGGCGCTGGGGAATGGGGAGAGGTGCAGGCGCTGGTGCATTGCGCGGGCATTTCCCCCGTCGAGGCCGTCGCCGACGCCGGCCCTGAGACGTGGCGGCGGACGATGGCGGTGAACGTGGCCTCCGCCGCCGAGCTGGTACGGCTGACGCTGCCCGCGTTGCGGCGGTCCAGAGGTCATGTGATCTTCGTCAACGCCTCGGCCGGGTTGACCGGCGTCCCCCGCTGGTCGGCGTTCGTGGCCAGCAAAGCGGCGCTGCGGGAGCTGGCGATTCCCTGCGCGAGGAGGAGGCCGCCCACGGGATCCGCGTCACCACCGTCTATCCCGGGGCGACCGCGACGGATCTGCTGGGCGAGGTCAGGAGTGCCTTCGGGCGTCCGTACGATCCCGAGGCGTGCATCCGGCCGCAGACGCTGGCCGAGATGATCGTCTGGGTGCTGAGCGCCCCCGCCGACTCCTACCCCTGCGAGCTGTCCGTGCTGCCGTCACCTCGTTGAGCCGTCAGGACCAGGCGATCTCACCGGTGCGGCCGACGAAGCGACCGGAGCCGGCGCCGGGCTTCTCGATGGCCAGGCCGACGATGGCGTCGGTGCCCTCGGTGACGGTCTGCGGGCCGCTGAACCCGTTGAGGGCGGTCGCCGTGTAGCCGGGATCGGCGGCGTTGACGCGGATGTCCGGCAGGCCTTTGGCGTACTGGGTGGTCAGCATCGTGAGCGCCGCCTTGGAGGCGGTGTAGAGCGGCGCGACCACCGACGACTCGGCCCGCGACGGGTCATGGGTGTAGGCGAGCGAGCCCATGCCGCTGCTGACGTTGATGATGACCGGATCCGATGATCGGCGCAGCAGCGGCAGGAACGCCGTGGTCGTCCGCACCACACCGGCGACGTTGACGTCGAAGACGCTGAGGGTGTCGGCGCCCGTCAGCGTGCCGGGATCGCCGAAGGGGCCGTGGACGCCGGCGTTGTTGACGAGGACGTCGATCCGGCCCTCGTGCTCGGCGACCTCCGCGGCCGCGGCGGCGACGGACGCGTCATCGGTCACGTCGATCTGCACGAACCGCGCGCCGAGCTCGGCGGCGGCCTTCGCACCCTGCTCGGGATCGCGGGCACCGACCAGCACGGTGTGACCGAGGCCGACGAGGCGGCGGGCGGTCTCACGGCCGAGCCCCTTGTTCGCCCCGGTGATGAAAGTGATCGTCATGTGGCCATTGTTCGGTTCGCCTGAGGCGTTCGGCCAGGGACGCCTTGACAGTAGGAGCAGCAGTACCACCATCGACGTCGCGTTCTGACGGAAGATGGATGCCATGACGACGAAACCTGTGGCCGGGCTTGGCGCGATGATCCGTACGTGGCGGGATCGGCTGCCCCCGTCGGCGGCGGCGCTGCCGGTGGGCCGGTCACGCCGCGCGACCGGGCTGCGCCGCGAGGAGCTCGCCGAACTCGCCGGCGTGTCGGTCGACTACATCGTGCGCCTGGAGCAGGGACGCGCCACGACGCCCTCGGCGCAGGTGGTCGCGTCCCTCGCGCGTGCCCTGCAGCTGACCGTCGCCGAACGGGACCACCTGTACCGGCTGGCCAACCTCATCCCGCCGGCGGACGGCGCGATCTCCGACCACATCCCCCCGGGCGTTCACCGCGTGCTGTCCCGGCTCGGCGACGTCGCGGTCGCCGTGTTCGCGGCGGACTGGCAGCTGATCTGGTGGAACCGCAGCTGGGCCGCCCTGCTGGGCGATCCGTCGTCGGCGCCGCCGCGACTGCGGAATTTCGCCCGTGAGAGGTTCCCGGTGGGCGCAGACCCTCGCCTGGCGCAATGGCCGGTGATCGAACGGGACGGGGACGTCGCCGACGTCGCCGTCGTGTCCGACCTGCGCCGCGCCACCGGCCGCTTCCCTCAGGACGCGCGCCTGGCGGCGCTGATCCACGAACTGAACACCGGCAACGAACGGTTCGCCGAGCTGTGGGCGATGGGCACGGTGGCCGCTCATCGTGAGGACCACAAGACGATCGAGCACCCCTCGGTCGGGCCGGTCATGGTGGACTGCGACGTGCTGACGGACGGCGACTCCGAGTTCAAGATCGTGATCATGACTCCGGAGCCCGGGAGCGAGGACGAGACCAAGCTGCGGCTCGCCGTGGTCGCCGGCCCGCCGGTCACCACGAGCGGCTAGCCGCTCACGCGGCCCGGGTGGTCCAGGCCCGCGGCGAGTTCGCCGATCGCCGCGTCGAACTGGCGGCTCAGCGCCGTCATGTCCGGCGGCTGGTCCGGGTCGGCCGACTGCTGGAGCCATCGGTCGAGGACCACGCGGAGCGAGGTCAGGACGGCGGCCGCGCATACGACCGGATAGATCGAGTCGCGGGGCGATGCGACGGGCAGGCCGACGCGTTCGGCGATCGCCTCGGCCAGAGCCCTCTCCTGGGCGGCGAGCACGGCCAGCTGCTGGGGCACCAGCGTGGGCGTGGAGCGGATCAGCCGCAGCGCCCGGATGTGGTCGCGGCTGGCCGTGTCGCTCTCGTTCATGACGGCCATCACCGCCTCGCGGAACGCCCGCAGCACCGTCTCCGTCCGCGGCCTGGCCCTGAACTGGGTGATGAGCTCCTGCGCGGCCGACGACACGGACGCCACGACCGCTTCTTCCTTGCTGGAGAAGTAGTTGAAGAAAGTGCGCAGCGCGATGTCGGCCTCTTCGGCGATCTGCTCGACGGTGACGTTCTCCACGCCGTGGCGCAGGGACAGGCGCAGGGCGGCCTCCCGGAGCGCGGCCCGGGTGGCCTGCTTCTTGCGCTCGCGGCGGCCGGCGACCGGTTCGGCAGGGCGGGCCGTCCCGCCGTCCGATGTGGGACGAACCAACCCGACCTCCCCCTCCACGCCAAGGTTCCCCATTATGAGGTGTGCCCGTGTGTGCAGGCGTGCGGCGTCAGGCGGCGCTGCCCGGCACCCAGTTCCGTACGGCGGGGGCGTAGCCGGCGGGCTTGTCGGCGACCTTCAGGCCGGGGTTGATCAACCAGCTCTGGTAGGCGGGCGTGAACATGCGGTAGACCGACGGAGGCGGTACCGCGCTCGCCTCGTCGAGCTTGGCGCGCAGGCCGGCCGGCAGCTCGAAGCCGAGTGCCGCCATGTTCGCGTCGAGCTGCTCCGCGCCGCTCGCCCCGACGATCGCCGAGGCGACGCCGGGCTGGGTGGCGACCCAGTTGACCGCTACCTGCGCCATGCTCACGCCGAGTTCGCCGGCGACGCTTTCCAGCGCCGCCAGCAGCCGCCAGTCCCGGTCCGCCCAGGAGCCACCCGACGGGTCGTCGCCGGCGAGCCGGCCCTCCCCGGCCAGGCCCTGGTCGGAGGCCCGGTACTTGCCGGTCAGGAAGCCGCCGGCGAGCGGGCTCCACGCGGTGATGCCGAGCCCCAGACTGCGCCCCATGTCGACGTGTTCGAGCTCGATCGCCCGGTTGACGAGGGAGTAGGGCAGTTGCAGGCTGACCACCGGGACGAGCGCGTTGGCCTCGGCGAAGGTCTGGGCGCGGGCCACGTACCAGGCCGGCACGTCCGACAGGCCCGCGTAGCGGATCTTCCCGGGTCCGCATGACCTCCTCGACGGGCGTGATCCGGTCCCAGGTGTGCAGCAGGTACAGATCGATGTAGTCGGTACGCAGGCGGCGCAGTGACGCCTCCACCGCCCGGATCATGTGCTTGCGGCCGTTGCCTCCCGCGTTCGGGTCCGCGGGGTCGACGCTGTTGGCGAACTTGGTGGTGAGCACCACCCGGTCGCGCACCCCGGCCTCCGCGATGAGGTTGCCGAGGATGGTCTCGCTCTCTCCGGCGGTGTAGAAGTCGGCGGTGTCGACGAGGTTCCCGCCCGCTTCGAGGTAGCGGCGGAAGATGGGGCAGGCCTCCTGCTCGGTCCTGCCGTACGCGGCGTGGAAGCCGCCGGTGCCGAAGTTCATCGTGCCGAGCGCGAGCCGGCTGACGCGCAGCCCCGAACGTCCGAGCAGGTAGTAGTGGTCCACGGGCATGAGGGTGTTACTCCGTTCGAAGGCGTGCCGTACCGTGCGGACCACAGCTTGCGCGGCGAAAATGTACTGTCAAGTCCATTTTTGGGACGTCAGGACGTCAGGACGTCAGAACGACGGTGGACGGCCGGCTCGAAGGTGCGCGAGGCCCATGTCGAGGGCGGCCTCCAGGTGTGTGGTGCGGCCGGTGGACAGCTGGATCAGCACACCCCCCTGGATGCACGCGAGCAGCGCGGCCGCCGCCTGGTCGGGGTCGAGGCCCGGGTCGATCTGGCCCGCGGCCTGCATGTGCCGTACGCCGGCGGCGATCTCGGCCTGCCAGCGGTTCATCAGCTCGGTGACCACGGCCTGGGCGCCGGGCGTGTTGCCGCGCAGCTGCGACATGACGGAGTTGAGCGGGCACTGGCCGCCCTGGCTGCGGTAGCGCTCGACGACCCGGTCGCGCCACTGCTCCCAGGCGTCCCAGGACGTGAGGTCGCCGAGCTGGGGTTGCTGGTCCTCCAGCACACGGTCGGCCTCGACGCGGGCCACGGCCAGCAGCAGCTCCTCCCGGCCGCCGGGGAAGTAGTGGAAGAGCTGGCTCTTGCTCGTCGACGTCCTGGCCAGGATGTCGTCGAGCGTCGTGTCGGCCACACCGTGCTCGCGGATGTGCGTGGCCGCGCCTTCGAGGATGCGTTGCCGCGTCGCGGCACCCTTGCGCGTCAGCGGACGCATGACAACCCTCCGAATTGGACGTTATAGTCCAGTCTATGGCCTCCTGCGCGGACGGATGCGCTGGTGCTGGGACCGGCTGGAACCCGAGCCGGAGGGCCGCGGCTCCCCTCGGCGCTGATCGTGTGCGACGGCGACAGGAGGCAGCCGGGCCCGGCTGGTCAGGCACCTGCCCGGCGGCCATTCGCCGTGCCTGTCCCGGCCAGTCGAGGTCACCCGCTCGCCGCTGGCGGCTGAGCGGTCACGCCAGCAGGTCGGCGAGCCGGTCGACCTGCTCGATGTCGCCGCGTATCGCGGCGGAGCCGGGCACGCGTAACCGGCGCCCCGATGGGCGACCCGCGCCAGAGCCCGCGGCACGAACCCGCCGAACAGCAGCTCGGGGCCGCCCTCGCTCACCGGCGCCGGACCGATCGGCGCGGTCCCCTGGGCCACCGGTTCGCCGGCCCACACCCGGCACATGGTCGCCAGCTGCTCGTCCATCCGCCGCCCGCGGGTGGCATGGTCGGCGCCCACCGCGCGGAAGTCGTCCTCCCGCGCGCCGACCCCCAGTCCGAGGGTGAACCGGCCACCGGACAACACGTCGAGCGTCGCGCTGGCACCGCGAGTCCGAGCGTCACGGCCGCTCACCTGCCGTGACGCCGGACCGGACAACGATGGCGGCCCCGGCCGGCCACGTCGTGGCGCGCCGGTGGAAATCGCAGGTGTCGGTGTGGTTCGGCATGGTGGGGAGCGTAGGAGCAGGACGTTGACGAATGATCGACGTCCGTACCGGCTCGCCTCTGCGGAACGTATACGTCCCCGCTCGGCCCCGGGACGCGGCGTACCCCGGACACTTCGGTAGTGTCGCGCTCGGGGGACTGACGCGGACACAACGGGGGTTTCCGCACCATGTCGCTTTTCGGACGGGAAACCGAGCTGCAAGCCCTGGCCGAGCTCATCGACCGGCCGGGAGAACGCAGCGGCGTCCTCATCCACGGGGAGCCCGGCATCGGCAAGACCGCGCTGGCCGAGACCGCCGTATCGGCGGCGACGGCCGCCGGCTTCCGCGTGCTGACGACGACCGGTGTGGAAGCCGAGCAGAACCTCGCCTACGCCGGCCTGCACCAGCTGCTGTACCCGATCCGGGCGACCGCGGCCGCGCTCCCCGCCGCACAGCGCACCGCCCTGCACACCGCCCTGGGCCTCCCCGACCCGGCGAGGCCGAGCGCCGACCTCGCCGATCCGGGCGAGCCGAGCGCCTACCTCGTCGGGCTGGCCACGCTGAGCCTGCTGGCCGACATGGCCGCTGACCGGCCGCTGCTGGTCGTCGCCGAAGACGCGCAGTGGCTTGATCGCGCCGGCGTGGACGTCCTCGCCTTCGTGGCGCGCCGTATCGAGTCCGAGCCTGTCGTACTGATCGCCACCCTCCGGGAGGACGAGCGCTCACCCCTGCGGGACGCGGGGCTGACACCGATGCACGTCGGGCGGCTCTCCGACGAGGTCGCGGCCGAGGTCCTCGGCTCGGTCGCCCCCGGCCTCGCCCCAGAGGCGCAGGCGCGGCTGCTGGAGGAGGCGGCGGGGAACCCGCTGGCGCTGACCGAACTCCCCGCCGCCGTGGGGGACCGCGCCGGGCCCGGCCCGGTGCTGCCGCTGAGCGATCGGCTGGAGCGCACGTTCACCTCCCGTGTCTCCGCGCTGCCGGCGCCGGCCCGTACGGCGCTGCTGGTCGCGGCGCTGAACCAGAGCGACTCGGTGGCCGAGACGCTCGCAGCCACCGGCCTGCTCCTGGGCCAGGCCGCCGAGCCGGAGATCCTCGCACCGGCCGTCGAGGCACGGCTGGTCGAGCTGGGCGCCGGCACGGTGACGTTCCGCCACCCCCTGATCCGCGCGGCCGTCCCGGCCGCTGCGACGCTCGCCGAGCGGCGGCAGGCCCACCTCGCCCTCGCCGGCACGCTGCGCGAACAGCCGGACCGGCGGGCCTGGCACCGGGCCGCCGCGACCGGCGGCGCCGACGAGAGCGTGGCGGCCGAGCTGGAGTGCGCCGCCGACCGCGCCCTGCGCAGAGGCGGGGTCGCCGCAGCGGTCGCGGCGCTGGAGCAGGCGGCCCGGCTGAGCGAAGGCCAGGGCCCGCGGGCGGGCAGGCTGCTGCGAGCGGCCGAGCTCGCGGTCGAGTCCGGCCGCCGCGACACAGCCGAACGCCTGGTGCGCGAAGCCCGGGCCCTCGACCTCACCCCGCGCCGGCGCGCCACCGCGGCCTGGCTGCTCAGCGGCTTCGAGGACGGCGTGCGCGAGGACGTCTCCCGCGTGCCGCAACTCGCCGAGCTGGCCGCCTCGGTCGCCGCGGAAGGACACGCCGAGCCGGCCACGCGGATCCTGTGGGGCGCCGCCATGCGCTGCTTCTGGTCCGAACCCGGCCCCGCCACCCGCCGGGCGCTGCTGGGCGTGGCAGACCGGCTGCCCCTGCCCGGCGGCGATCCGCGCATGGTCGCGATCAGCGCGTACGTCGCGCCGTTCGAGCGGGGCGCCGCCGTGCTCGACGGGCTCCGTACGCTGGCCGGGGCCGCCGGAGCGGACCCCGAGGTCGATCGTTACCTGGGCAGCGCGGCCCTGCAGGTGGGGGCGTTCGACCTGGCCGTCCGCTTCTCCGCGGCGGCCGCGCCCGGCCTGCGCGCCCAGGGCCGGCTCGGGCTCCTGCCCCGGGCGCTGGCCGTCCAGGCGTGCAGCGGCGCCAGGCTCGGCGACCTGGCCACGGCCGTGCCCGCCGCGGCGGAGGCCGCCAGGCTCGCCCAGGAGACCGGCCAGCCGTTCATGTACGGGCTGGCCAGGGCCGTCCAGGCGGAGATCGCCGCGTTGCGGGGCGATCACGAGGAGGCGCAGAGGCTCGCCGACGAGGCAGAACGCGTCGCGCTCGCGTCGTGCGCCCGGCCGGTCCTGGCCACCGTCCAGCTCGCGCGCGGCCTGGCGGCCCTGAGCGAAGGACGCTTCGACGACGCGTTCGCCGGGCTGAGCCGGCTGCTCGATCCCGCCGACCCGGCCTACCAGCTGGCCCTGCGTGCCTACTGCGTCGCGGAGCTCACCGAGGCCGCCGTACGCGCCGGGCGGACCGACGCCATGCGCCGCATCCTGCGCGAGCTGGAGCCGCTGGCCGCGTCGACGCCGTCGCTGGCGTTGCACATCGGGCTGCGCTACGCGCGCGCCGTGCTCGCCCCGAACGAGAAGGCCGAGACGCTGTTCACGGCCGCGCTGCGGGCCGACCTGACCGGGTGGCCCGCCGAGCGCGGGCGGCTGCACCTGGCGTTCGGCGAGTGGTTGCGGCGCCGGCGCCGGGTGGTGGAGTCGCGGGCGCACCTGCGTACGGCCAGGGAGATTTTCGACGCGCTCGGCCTGGCCGCGTGGAGCGAGCGCGCCCGCCGCGAGCTGCGCGGCGCGGGAGAGTCGAGCCCGAACCGGGGCCCCGACGCGCGGGAGAAGCTCACCCCGCACGAGCTGGGCATCGCGCAACTGGCCGCCGAGGGGCTGACGAACCGGGAGATCGGCCAGCGGCTCTACCTGTCGCACCGGACCGTCGGCACCCACCTGCACCGGATCTTCCCCAAACTCGGGGTGAGCTCCCGGGCCGATCTCGCCCGCATGTTGCGGACGCTGGGGGAATGACTGCTCCGGCGGCGGTCGGATGACGTCGCGGGCGTACGTCATGGGGGCGAGTGACGTACACGGACAGCGTCACGTGACGGTCGCGGCGGCCGGCCGCGCGAGCCTAGCGTTTCCGGATGTAGCGGACCCACGCGTCGGGTCCACCTCTCCTGAAGGGACGCATCCCGATCGTGATCGGACAACCGGCCGACGTCTCGGCCCGGTTCACCATCCTCGGGCCGCCCGGTCTTCATTGCGGGGACACGCGGCTGGATCTCGGATCGCCGCAACAGCAGGCCGTCCTGATGCTGCTGCTGGCCCGCGGCGGCGGCTTCGTGGGGATCGGTGAGCTGATCGACGGTGTGTGGGGCGAGCGCGCGCCGGTCAGCTGCGAACCGGTGATCCGCACGTACGTCTCCCGCATCCGGCGGCTGTTGGCGGAGCACGGCCTGGCCTCGGCGATCTCCTCGCGGTCCGGCGGCTACATGCTCGACCCGTCGTCGTTCGCGCTGGACGCGCGCGAGTTCGACGAGCTGGTGGAGACCGCCCGGCGGGAACGCGCGGACGGCCGCCTCATGGTGGCGGCGAAACGCCTGGAGCAGGCGCTCTGCCTGTGGACGGGCACCGCGCTGGCCGGCGTGCCCGGCGAGGCCGCCGAACGCGAGCGGTACCGGCTGGAGCGGCTGAAGCTGACCGCCACGCAGGAGCTGCTGCGGCTCCAGCTGGACATGGGGGAGCACGCCGAGGTGGCGGCCGAGGTCCCGCCGCTCATCGAGCTGAACCGTCTGGAGGAGCCGCTCTACGAGATCTACCTGCTCGCCCTGTACCGCGGCGGCAGGCGGGCGGAGGCGCTGGAGGTCTACCGGATGGTCTGCGACCTGCTGGACAAGGAGCTGGGCGTCGGCCCCGGGCCGAAGCTGCGGGCGATCCACGAGAGGATCCTGCGGGCCGACGCCGACCACGACGAGTTCGCGACCCCGTGGACCGTTGCGCTGCTGCTGGAGGCCAAAGACAGCCTGCAGCGCATGCTCGCCGCCGTCCCGCTCACCGACGACGAGCGAGCCGCGGTCGACGACGGCCAGGCCGCCCTAGACCAGCTTTTGGAACGTCTCGCCGACGTCCCCACGCCGTCCGGCGCGACCCCGCGGCAGATCGGTATTCCGGCCCAGGCGACGCTGCTTCCGGTCATCGCTGTCAATCAGAAGTCGACGTAATCAAGCTGCGGCAGGCCCCGCGACCAGGCAGCATGACGGCATGACGGATCTCCGATGGGACGAGGTCAGGGAATTCTTCGATCCCGACTTGATGGGCGCATTGCCGGACCTCTTTGTCCCGGACGCCACCGTCGAGGACTGGCAGGCCGTCCTGGACTTGATCAGAGCGCGTGGATGGCAGTGGCAGTATTCGCAAGGCGACACGGTGCTGCCGCTGCCTACCGCCGCCGAAGTGCTCGCGCGTCCACCCGAGGCTGAGACGGTGTCGCTGCGAGTCTGGCCTGCTCCGGGCGTGCTCGCGATCTTTCGGCTCATATCGGAGTCGGAGATCGACTTCGACGTCGACCTTCGTGAACTGCAAGGTCAAGAGGGGGTCGACACACTCTGCGTCTTCCTCCGGGCGATCGGGAGCGAACTTGGCAAGCCGGTGCTGACGACCGCGGAAGGCGGAAGCCAAGAACACCCGGTTCTCGGCTTCGATCCCGTTGTCGGCAAGGTCATCCTGCTCGGAGATCCGGCGCCCAACTGACCGCGACCGATCGACACGGCTTGACACAACAGATTCCACATAATGGCCGGTTGCACCGTGCTGCACGACCGTGCAGTCCCGCGAAGTCGCGCCAACGTCGACCACGTTGTGATCGGCCCGACCGGTGTGTACGTGGTGGACTCGAAGAAGTGGCATAGACGGACCACGATCAAGCCGGGCAGTGGCACGCTCTGGGTCGGTCGCACGCCGATCGCCAAGGTTGTAGGGCCGGTGGTGTTCGAGGCCCGAGCTGTCGCCGAGGCATTGCGCCGGGCGACCGGTCGCCCGGTCGACGTCGTCACGGTCGTCGCCGTACACGGTGGCCGGCTGCCCCGCTGGGGAGCGATCAACGCTGGGGGGACGACGATCCTTCGAGTTTCGCGCGTTCACGGCTGGATTGCTCGCCATCCGCGCAAGTACGCCGCTGAGGAGGTCGCCATGATGGCGGCGGCCGCCGAGCAGACACTACCCGCGTACGTCCCCCAATAGGTGCAATTATCATTGATTACTTTAAGTAGTTAGTTAGGTCAGGCAAGTAACGTTCGCGTACTTGCCTGACCGATCGTGCTCTTCGTCTAGGCCGGGTCCAGACCCGTCACTGGGGCATCAGGACCTTGTCGACGATGTAGACGGTGGCGTTGCTCGTGGGCACGTCGCCACAGACCATTTTGGCGTTGTTGATGGTGAGGTCTTCACCGGAGCCCTTCACGGTCAGCTCGCCGCCCAGCATATTCTTGAGCGTGGCGCCTTCCAGGTCGGCCGGCGCTTTCTTGCCCTCCACCACGTGGTAAGAGAGGACCTTGGTCAGTGCTTGCTTGTCGGCCATGACCTTGTCCCTGGCGTCCGGCGGGATCGCCTCGAACGCTTCGTTGCTGGGCGCGAAGACCGTGATGTCCTGAGCGGAGTTCAGCTTGTTCTCCAGCCCGGCCTTCTTCACCGCCTGCGACAGCATGGAGAGTTCGGGTACCTGCGAGAGGGCGGTGCCGACCGGCTGGTCCGCGATATTGGACAGGCTGTCCTCAATGGAGGCGCAGCCGGGCCCGATCGGGCTCGCCGTTGTGGTCGGTGACTCCGGCGTGGAGGTGTCCTCTGGCGAGGGCGAGGCCGCCGGCAGTGTAAGGATGGATGCCTCGGCGGTTCCGGCGGTGCTGGCAGTCAGCGCCAGCGCCGCCGCGAGAAGCACTCGTTTCACTGTGATCCCCCGATTTCGGTGAGCTGTGGCGGGCGAACCCACTACAGCGAATCGGCCCCGGGGCGGGGCGCCACGGGCCCTCCTCTTCAGTCTGGGTGGCCGTCGAAAACCTGGACGTTACGTCTGGCCTAAAGGGCGCAAAAGCCGCAGTGAGCCCGTAAAGGGACCGGTCAACGGGACCCCTTCTCGGTACGTGGCTGAAGGGGACATGGAGCAAACTGGCCATGCGGCGCTTGGCGCGCTCGCCGCGGCGGTCGTACCCGGCGGTGGTTATGGCTGGAGCGACTCGCGATAGCGGCGGCCACCAGGTAGGACGGGTCGGCATCCGGGGGCGAGCCCTGTCGTAGTCCTGGGTGGTGCGCGGGTCCGCGTGGCCGAGCGCGAACTGGCGGTCTTTAGAGCGCGTCCGGCAGCGCCCGGCCCGCTGGGTCCTTAGGACGTGATGGCCTGCTGACCGGGCTCGCCGCCAGCCTTGTGAGCGTTTCCCTCGCTGTCGTCAAGCATCTGTAGCGCCATGCGTGGATCAGTGAACAAGCGCGGATTCTTCATCATGCGATCGACCTGCTCCGGAGTCAGCTCCCGCACTAGCTAGGGGAACACCATCGACCTTCAAGATGAGCACGTTGCTGAAGTGGAGCAGAGCGTTGTCGTTGTTCTCCAGCGACTGCAGGATGGCCGCGATCGCTTCGGCCTGAGCCTTGGTGATCTGAGACTGCGGCTCGCCGTACCAGCGCGCCTCAGCACCTGCGCGCGCGATACTGGCCCGCGCGGCGTTGGAGTACCTGAGCCTGGAGGCGGTCGTGGAGCTCGGCTTCCTCGGGTGTTTCCGGCTCGCTGCGCTGCCGGATCGGGGCGGGCTTGGGTCGCAGCGTCACGCGGTCGTTCGCGGCGGCCTGTTCGGCTGCCGCCTCGGCTTCGGCAAATGCCCGGTAGAGCGAGGCGACGGACGGCGGCTTGCCCTACCCTCGACGGCATCGTGCTCGACACCAGCGACGACATGTGCGGCGAACTGATCTTCACCGTGTTCGCCGCCATCGCCAAGTTCCAACGTCAGCAGATCGTCAAAGGCACCCGCGAAGGCCTCGACGCCGCCCGCGCCCGAGGCCGCGTCGGCGGCCGTCCGCGCGCCCTGACCTCCGAGCAGATCGCCGACGCCCGCATCCTGCTCGGCGCCGGACAAACCGGAACCGCCGTCGCCGCCAAGCTGCGCGTCTCCCGATGGACCCTCAGCCGCGCCCTCGACACCGCGTCCCGCTGACGGCCGCCACCGGGTGCCCACGCTTGACCGCAGCGGACAGCCCCAGCCCCATGCGCGGATCGCAGAAGAGGACGGTCTAGTTGTCGCCTCGGTGTCCGTCGCGGACCACCGCTAACCCGCCGATCCGGGTCGTGATGCCCGCCGGCCCGCGTCGGGCCGAAGCGAGCACGCTGGCCGGTCGACCGAGGGTGTCACCCTGCTCCACCTCGATCGCGACCGTCTGTGCCCCTGTCGTGTCGAGCAGGTGGGCGGCCAGGCAGCCGGTGCTGTTGGCGTTGGCGACGTCCTCGTCGACGCCGATCGCCGGCGCGAACATCCGCGCCGCACCCGGACGGTCGCCCACCGGCGGTACGTACACGAAACAGCCGAGGAGCCCGTACCGCTGGCACGCCGCTGTCAGCCTGCCGAGGTGTGGGTGGACTCGGAGCAGCGCCGACCGGTCGTGGACCGGTACCAGCATGCGTGGTGCGCCGGGCGCGGCGATCCGTGGCGCGTCGGTCGGATGCGGATCGTCCGCGGTGAGCCCGAGCGCGGCGACGATCGCGGCGCGCTCGTCCGGCGCCGGGTGACGCAGCGCGACGAGGCCCTGGTCGAACCACACCTCGATGCCGGCGGGGCGGCGGATCGCGACGGTGTCGAACGTGCGCCCGCCGGTGTGTTGGCGGTCGTTCAGCTCGCCCAGCGCGGTGCGGGTCAGCCGGACGGCCTGCGCGGCAACGGTGCCGTGGCCACAGCCCGACAGTTCGGCGGTGGCGGTGAAGAACCGGACCGGCCAGCCACCGTCCGGCGTCCGCCCCGGGCCGAGGAACGCCGCGTGCGAGGTGCCGGCCGCAGCAGCGACCGCACGCCGGTCCGCGTCCGTCGCCGCGGGGTCGTCGTCGGTGACGGCCGTGGGGCTGCCGCCCCGGCCGTCGCGCCGCACGCACGCATCAACTACCGTGACATCCGGCCAGGACATCGGCCCACCTTGGACGCTCAACGAACCGGCAACCGCGAACGGCGTCCGCCGATAGCCGGACCTGGCCGCAACGGCCGACCGAACGCGTCCCGGAGCGTACCGTCCTGCCTCAGCCGGTGCCGTCCTGCACCGGATAGTGGATGATGACCGCACCGCCGGTGGCGTGCGTATCAGGTGACGGATGCTCAGCGATGGCTGGGCCCGCCGGTCAGTCGATGCCTTCGATGATGCGGAAGTCGCGCTCGAAGCCGTCGGGCAGGGCCACCAGCGCCTTCTGGTATGCCTCGCTCTCGTATGCCGCGACGGCCTGTTCAAAGCTGTCGAACTCGATCAGAACGACGCGTTGCGTGATTCCGGCCTCGTGGGCGACGACTCGACCGCCACGGGACGGGATCCGGGACAGGACGCGCCCGCCCCCAGCCTGGACAGCCGGACCGGCCAGCTTGTCGTAGGCAGTCAGCCTCTCAGGGTCGGAAGTGGCGGGGTAGACACTGACCCAGTAGCCCTTAGCCATGGAAACCTCCTGTGTTCGGCCGGACACGTCCGACTTCGAATTGACACTCAGATCGATCGATCCCGGCGACGGGTACTGCGGTCAGTTGAATCGTCATATGCGCAGGTTAGGGCTTGATGTGCGGTCGAGGGAAAGACCGGTACGGGATAGACTCAGAACGGATCGTTATCAATCGGCAGGGAGGGCACGTGGCGCCGGATACGGTGAGTCTGCGGTACTTCCTGGTGCTGGCGCAGGAGTTGAACTTCACCCGCGCGGCCGCACGGATCGGTATCGCACAGCCCGCACTCAGCGCCCGGATGCGCCGATTGGAGGCGGAACTCGGTACGGCCCTGCTGGTCCGCAACACGCGTAGCGTCGTATTGACCACGGCCGGTGCGGCTTTGGCGGAGTCCGCGCCGCCCGCGCTGGCGGCGCTGGACCGGGCATGGGACACCGCCCGGAGCGCGGCGGCCGGTGAACTGGGCACGCTGCGCATCGGATACAGCCTCAGCGCCGGGGCCGAGACGGCACCGGCCCTGGTGGACAGGCTGATTCGCGGCAACAGCGGACTCGAGGTCGGCGCGGTCCCGATGGCGACACCGGAGATCTCCCCCGCGGTCGCCGACGGCCGCATCGATGCCGGGATCACCCGCGGTGAACAGCCGGGCCGTGGCGTGCGCCGGTTCCTGCTGCGGCGTATGCGCGTCGGGGTCCAGCTGGCGCAGCATCATCCGCTGGCCGAACACCCGGAGATCGAGATCGCCGACGTGGCCGCGTATCCGCTGCGACTCCCGGACCGTGCGGCCAACCCCGTGATCCACGATCAGCTGTCCGCACTGTTCCGAGACACCCGACCACACCCTCGATTCCACACGCCCGCAGTCTCTTTCGACATGTCTCAGCGCGACCTGCGCGACGGGGTCACCCTCGCCCCGGCCGGAGAAGCCGCGGTCACGGCACAACCGGCCGGTCTCACCTGGCGACCACTGCGGGGCGCGCCCAGCCTGACGATCCACCTGGTCCTCCCACGCGAGCAGTGGCCACTACACCGCCGCATCCGTGCCGTCGCCAAAACCCTGGCGCACGAGCTGCACTGGCTGTCGGACTGACGCGCAAGAGGTCAAGCGAGACGGACGCCTGCGGTGGCGAGGCCGAAGACCTTGCGCCCGGCGGACTTCGCGGTGATGACGACGGCGGTCTTGGTGAGTGTCCGACACGACCTCGCTACGCCGGCGGATCAGCATCCGATGATGGCCCCGGGTCCGGTCCGAGTCGTACACCGCGGCGACGTCCTCGCCCAGCCCGAGATCTCGGCGGATGTGGGCCACCACTGCCTCCGGGACGTCATCCAGCCGGGGGAAATAGCCCATCCGGTTGAAGCGCTTCAGCTGCACCATCAGTGCCAGCAGGTGGTTGTCCGACCGCACCTGCCCACTCGCCCACGCGATCTCCTCCGTCTGCGGCGTGTAGAACACGTGCAACTCCCGGGCCGACAGGAACCGCTTGAACCGTGGATACGCGGTCCGCTCGATCGACGTCACGCCACAACCCCAGACCCGTAAATATCAACCCATACGGATCGAGGAACGTACCAAAGATCAACTACGCCGAGGGCTGAGATCGATCACATCCGGGAACCCCCGCCCTCACCAGCGCAAACCCGAGGGCCGCTCAGCCTGTTGCCGGTTTCCGCCGTACCTTGGCTGCACCCCCTCAAGGCCTGTCTACCTGGGCTAACTCCACTCGGGTGTACCTGGTGACAGCTTCCTTGACGACAGGCCAAGAAGAACCGAGCGTGCGGAGAGCGCCTCGAGGTCGTTTAGGGCGCGTCGCAGCACTCCGACCTTTGGCGTTTAAGTGATCTTGCTGGTGGGGGGCCACGGTGGCGCGATTGTGGTTAAGCCTTAATTGGTGCGGGCCGCCCTGGCGGCCTGCTCGATCTTCGCGCAGTAGGCTGCACGGGCTTCCTCGTCGATCTGCTTCTCGTATTCGGCGCGCAACCCGGTCCGGCCGTCGAGGCCCTCGCGCAGGATATCGGCGTGCCCGGCATGCCGGGTGGACTCGCCGAGGACATGGACCATGATGGCGAACAGGTTCGTGTGCCAGGCCGGCGTTGACTCCGGCCACCACGGCACGTGGCCGGGGGCGTCGAGGGGAAGCTCGTTGATCGTCGCGTCCGAGTGTTCCCACGTGCGCCGGTAGAACCCGATGATCTGATCGCGGGTCTCGTCCTCGGTCGCCCACAGATCGCTGCCGTCGGAGTCCTGCCACCGGGGCAGCGGTTCCGGGGAAGGGCGGTCGAAGACCTCGCCGAAGTACCTGGCCTCGACGGTGGCCACGTGTTTGACCAGGCCGAGGAGGTTGGTCCCGGTCGCTGTCAAAGGTCGGCGGGCGTCGTATTCGGACAAGCCGTCGAGTTTCCAGAGCAGCGCCTTGCGGTCCCGCCGCAGTCTCTCGTGCAGGTTGTCTTTCGCGAAATCGTCGATCATGGGTCACGATTCTGTCAGGCTGCGCCGGTGGGCTCAGGTTGCGAGCTGCCTGGCGTCGGCTCCGCCAACTATCGCGAACTCGTCGCTGTCCGGATTCCTGGCGGCCGCCGATTGAATGCGGGCGGCGGCTTCCTTATCCATCGGCGTGTGCTTGCTTGCTCATGTGTGTTGGCCTGGAACTCCCATAGCCGCGGCGAGCCGCCACTCCATCAGTGCCGGGGCGAGGTGCTCGGTGACGGCGTGATGGCTTCGGTGCCGGGTTTGACGTAGCGCATGGCCATGGAAGGTTCTTGTGCTGGTCTTGCCCATGATGAGCTGGAGTGGGGCCAAGGTGGGTGGCGGCGCTGTGGTGCAGTTGGTGCAGGTCGAGTCCGGCGTAGGTGTCGAGCCGGACGCGGGTGCGACAGGTGCTCCTGACCCCCAGTCGCCCCCAAGTCTTTCCTGCGAAAAGTCGACTCCCGGGCATATTCGGCCAACCTGCCCCAAGCAGATATGCCCTTCGGCCCATCCGAGCGGAACGTCGCCTAATGCGCTGCGGCGCGATGCCGAACACGGCGCCGCAGCTTCCATCAAATTAGATTGTGGAGCCTGGTGGCCCCGGGCACAAGCCCGACGAGCTGGTACACCACCCCGGAGAACGTCCAACACGTTGCCTACACCGGCGCGGACGGGGGAATACACGAACGGTTCCTTCCCATTCGCTAAAGCACTATCCGGGCATCGAGGGCCCGAGCATGCGTATCTGAGGCGGCTCGGCATACTGACCCCACTGGACGCGGCCGCCTCGCCCGGAGCGGGAGTCACCGCGCTGGCGTTCCCGCCCGATGGCCGCGTGCTCGCCGTCGCCAGAGGCAGGGGGTCGGTGCAGCTCTGGGATACCGTCGCCCGCCGGCCGATCGGATCGAGCCTGCCGACGGTGCCGGCGACTACATCCTCGCGCTGGCCTTCAGCCCCGATGGCCGCACCTCGTACGCCTCGGGACAACGCGTGCCGTTGCGAACGTACGAGCTCAGCCCGGACAGTGCGGCGGCCCGCGTCTGCGAACGCGCCGGCGGCGGGCTGTCGCCCCAGGAGTGGGAGGCCTGCTTCCCGCACTACGACCATCGGCCGACCTGCCCGCAGGAGCCGGTCACGGGTGTACGGCGCGGATCTCCGTGACGGTGAACTCGTCGACGACGTGCCGGTTCTGCACCAGGAACCCGACGACGCCCGCCACCGCCTCCGCGGCCACCGCCGCTCGCACCTGGCCGCTCAGGAGGTAGACGAGCGGCGTCGACGGCTGGGTGAGGGCGAAGCTGCGGTCATGGCGGTGGATGTCCTGCAGGGCCCTGATCGGGATCGGCCGCGCGGTGGTGAACCACGCCGCGACGTCCCACAGCGGCAGGGACAGATCGGGCTCGGCGGAGGCGTGGTAGCAGCTGACGCAGCCGTCACCGGCGTGCTCACCGTGCGGGCACGTCCACTGGGCGACGTCGGCCTGCCGGTGGTCGCGGGCGTTCAACATCGCGGACTCGACGACGCGGCGGCGCGGCGGTCGTGGCGAATCGGGCGGGAAGGAATCGCTGCTGATGATCGAACCCCTTCGTGCCTACGTCACATGCCTGAGGTCAGTCTCGCACGGGCCGGCGCCGGTTGAGCGTTCCCCCGCCCTGCGTCCTCGGCCCTACTCTGCCAGTCGCGGGTACAGGGCCTCCAGATCCGCGGACAACGCGGCCTTCACGTGCCGTGAGACGTCGTCGGCCAGCACCTCATGGGCTCCCTGCTCGATGCCGTCGAGCGCGAGCGCGGCGACCTCGCGGGCGTCCGCCTTGGGCGCGTCGACGCCCACGGCCATGTCCGTGTCGACGTAGCCGACGTGCAGCCCGGTGACGGCGATGCCGCGCGGGCGCAGCTGCAGGCGCAGTGCGTTGGTCTGCGACCACAGGGCGGCCTTGGAGGCGCTGTAGGAGGTGCCGTCGGTGAACCAGGAGAGGGCGGAATGCATGGTGAGGATGTGGCCGCCGCCGTTGCGCTCGATGATCGGCACGAAGGCGCGCGTGGCGAGCAGGGGCCCGTAAAAGTTGATCTCGAACTCCTGGCGCACGTCGTCGAGCGAGGGGCCGAGGTACTCGCCGCGGATCGCCGCGCCCGCGTTGTTGATCAGGATGGTCACGTCCTGCGCCTGGGCGGCCGCCGCGGCCACGGAGGCGGCGTCGGTGGCCTCCAACGCCACGGGGACGGCGTCGGGGTGCGTCACCGCGCGCGGGTCGCGGGCGGTCGCGTAGACCTTCGCGGCGCCGCGCTCGTAGAGCTGCTCCACCAGGGCTTTCCCGATGCCGCGGCTGCCGCCGCTGACGAACGCCACCGAGCCTTTGATGCTGGTCATGAGACACCTTCCCACTCCGGAAACCGATCGGTTTCCAGCTCACTGTAAACCGATCGGTTTCCAGATGGCAAGCGGAGCGGTTAGCCTTGGCACATGACGGATACGACGCAGGCGGCTCCAGCCTCGACCCGTGATCGCCTGCTCGACACCGCGGCAGAGCTCTTCTACCGAGACGGCATAGGCGTGGGCGTCGAGGTGCTGTGCCGCGCGGCAGGGGTGTCCAAACGCTCGATGTACCAGCTGTTCGGCAGCAAGGACGAGGTGGTCGCGGCGAGCCTGGAGCGCAGGCTGCCCGCCTCGGAGGCGTTCCTGCTGCCGCCCGCCGACGACGACCGCCCGCCGCGGGCGCGGATCCTGCACGTGTTCGAACGCCTGGAGGTGATGACGGCGGAAGCGGACTTCCGGGGGTGCCCCTTCGTGGCGGCGGCCGTGGAGGTCAAGTCGCCCGAGCACCCGGCGAGCCTGGTCGCCCGCCGGGCCAAGAACGCGCTGACCGCGTTCTTCCAGGGGGAGGCCGAACGCGGCGGGGCCAGGGACGCCGCCCTGCTGGCCCGCCAGCTGACCGTGGTGTTCGACGGTTGCGGCGCGCGCGCCGTCGTGCAGGCGCAGCCGCTCGACGGACTCGCCGTCGTGACGGCCGCCGCCCTGCTCGACGGCGCGGGCATGCGTTCCTGACCCGTTCCCGTGCTCAGCGGCGGCGGCCCGCAGGGCAGGGCTCACCCAGCCGTGATCGCCGACGTGACAGCGGGATGGCGCTGGTCAGGGCATGAGGAGGACCTTGAGCGCGTCGCGCCGGTCCATGGCGCGATAGGCACCGGGAATCTCGCCGAGATCTACGGTGGCGTCGAAGACCTTGCCCGGCTGCACGCTCCCGTCCAGCACGCTCCCGTCCAGCACGCCCGGCAGCAGTTCCTCGATGTGGGCCCGCACGGGGGCGGGGCCGCCGGTCAGGGTGATGTTCCGCCCCCTGGCCGCGTTCGGCGACCACATCCGTGGCGCCGAACTCCCGCCCCACGTCGGTGCGGGCCTTGTGGCGGCCCATCGGGACGATCTGCTCGGCGCCGAGCCGCTTGGCCGACAGCACGGCCAGCAGGCCCACCGCGCCGTCGCCGATCACCACGACGGTGTCGCCCGGGCCCACCTGGGCGCGGGTGGCCGCGTGGTGCCCCGTCCCGTACACGTCCGACAGGGTCAGCAGGCCCGGCAGCAGCGCGGAGTCCTCGGCCACGGGCGCCTTGACGAGCGTCCCGTCGGCCAGGGGCACGCGGACCGCCCCGGCGGTGGGCCGCTCACAGAATCCTTTTCCACCGCGCCGGCGCCAAACGACTCCATCACCCCGAGGTCGGCGATCTCGAGGTGAACTTCGAAGCCGTGGCCCTGACCTCCGACCCGGGCCTCACCCTCGTCGTCTACACCGCCGCCCCCGGCACGACGAGCGCCGACTCCCTCCGCCTCCTGTCCGCCTGGGCCGCCAACCCAGGACCACGACCACTCCACCAGCGGCTGACCCCCACGCCGCACGTCCGCGTCATTCCCGCTCTGCTTCGAGCGCGTAGTCCCACAGACGGTCGGCGGCGACCGGGTCGACGGACCAGGCCGCGACGCCGCCGGTCGCGTCGGGGCCGCCCGGCACCACGTCGGCCTCCTGGTTGTCCGGGCGGAAGAACCGGCCGGTCACGCCGTCCAGCAGCGGGGACGCCGCGAGCATCACCGAGGTGGAGGCGCCCTGCTCCGGGGTCTTGAAACGGTCCGGGGTCAGCAGGTTTCCCTCGTCGTCCATCGCGCCCATCGCGCGCATGGTGGCATCGTCGAGGTGCCGCTGCAGGTTGGTGTGGATGCTGCCGGGGTCGAGCGCGTTCGCGGTGACGCCGTCGGCGGCCCAACGCCGGGCGATGCCGACCGCGAGCAGCACGTCGGCCGTCTTCGACTGCGCGTACGCCACCCAGCGGTCGTACGGGCGGCGCTCGAAGTGCGGGTCGTCGAAGTCGAACGGCGAGCGCAGCTGAGCGCCCGAGCTCACCATGACCACCCGCGCGTCGCCGGCCTGGCGAAGGTTGTCGCGCAGGCCGGCGATCAGCGCGAAATGCCCGAGGAAGTTCGTCGCCAGCTGCAGCTCCCAGCCGTTGGCGGCGACCTCGCGGGTGGGCAGCGCCATGATCCCGGCGTTCGCGACGATCGCGTGCACCGGCCCGGTCCACCCGGCCACGAACGCGCGCACCGAGCGGAGGTCGCTCAGGTCCATGGCCCGCTGGCCGGCGGCGGGGTTGCGGGTCGCCACGGTCACCTCCGCCCCCGCGTCCCGCAGAGCGCGGGCGGTCTCCAGGCCGATCCCGGAGGCGCCGCCGGTGACGATGATCCGGCGTCCGGTGAGGTCGACGCCGGCGAGGATCTCGGCGGCCGTCGTCTTGGCATCGAAAGGCGTGCTGATACGTGTCACGACAGTCACGGTAACCACTGCGGGCTGGACGTGGAATGGCTTTGAGTCCGACATACTTGCGCCGTCGTCCAGAAAGCCGAGACGTACGGAACGCTCGGAAGGTGGTACTGGCCGGACCTAGTCACCGGAAGGCCAGCTGCGGCCGCTCGCGCGCATGACTTCCGGCGTTTCACCTCATGGGACGCCCGGAAGCCCAGTGACCGGAAAAGGGGATCGACGTGAGCGCCATCAGCACCTCCGAGCCGCGACCGTGCACATACCTGCTGGACGCCATGGCAGGCGAGCTCGAACTGATCAACCACGGCGACACCGGCCGCCGGATGACGGAGGCGACGGATGCCGCGGCGACCCGGCTGGTCCGCGCGATCAACGCCGCGCTCGCCCGGAGCGAGGAGGCCGAGAAACGCACCCGGTGCCTGCTGGAGGAGCAATGCCGGCTCGGCGCGGATGCCGCGCACGCGCTGCGTACGCCGGTCGCCGCCCTGCGCGCGGAGCTGGAGGAGGCCGTGCTGAACCCGGGCCACGTCGATCTGGACGAGCTGCTGAGCCGCACCCTCAGTGCCGTGGGACGGCTCCAGGAGGTCATCGAGCAGTTGCAGCTGCTCGCCAGTCCGTCCGTCGCCGTGCTCGAAGCCGGTGGGTACGGCGATCGGCTCAGGCGATTCGCGCCGAGGTGAGCGTCCGGACGCGGCCCATGGCTTCACCTGCGCACATGCGATAATGGCAGCATGAAGCAGCCGGATGAGCTGCGCGAGTTCCTGCGTTCCCGCAGGGCCCGGGTGACGCCGCGGGACGTGGGGTTGCCGTGGCGCGCCAACGGCCGCCGGGTCGCGGGGCTGCGCCGCGAGGAGCTCGCCCTGGCGGCCGGGGTCAGCGTCGACTACTACACGAGGATGGAGCAGGGGCGCGTCGGCAACGTCTCCGACCAGGTGCTGGAGGCGGTGGCCGGTGTCCTGCGGCTCACCTCCGAGGAGCTGCGTCATCTGCGCGAGCTCGTCAACGGCCGCCGTGACACGCCGGCGCATGAGCCGGGCCCCGCACCGATCCGGCCGCGGGCCGCGCTGCGGGACATGCTCGCGATGCTCGACCCCGTGCCGGCGCTGTTGATGACCGAGGTCCTGGACATCGTGGCGATCAACCGGATGGGCGCCGTCCTCATGGCCGACTTCGGCGCCATGCCCCTGGCCGAACGCAACGAGATCCGCTGGTTGTTCCTCGATCCGCAGGCCCGCGACGTCTTCGCCGACTGGGAGGACATCGCGATCGAGACCACGGCCTGGCTCAGAGGCGCGCTGGGCAGGGCCGGCAGCAGCCCCCGACCGCGTCAGCTGGTCGACGAGCTGACCGCCCGGTCCGCCGACTTCGTCCGCTTCTGGGCCGAGCACCGCGTGACGTACTGCACGTACGGGGTCAAGCGTCTCCGCCATCCGGCGGTGGGCACGATGGCGCTCAACTGGGAGTCGTTCGCACCCACCGCCGACCCCGACCTGTTCCTCGTGCTGTACACCGCTCCGACCGGCTCCCCGTCGGAGGAGAAACTCGCGGCGCTGGCGGCATCGGCCCTGACGCGATGAGGGCGGCGGAGCCTACCGAGGCCGGACGTTGTGGTTGCCGGCGAACAGGTTGCCAGGGTCGTACTGCTGCTTGACCGCCGCCAGCCGCCGGTAGGTCTCCGTCGGATAGATCGCGGCGACGTCCTCCTCGGTGGCGGAGGCGAGGAAGTTCGCGTACGCGCCGTCGACGTGCGGTGCGAGTCGCCGCCAGATCGCTGCCAGGGCGGGACCCGCGGCCTCGACGACCGGCTCCGGACCCACGATGGTGGTCACGACCATCAACTCCGCCTGGCGATACGCGTAGGCGGTGGCGTCGCCGGGAACCCGGGACACCGCGCCGCCGACGCTGCGCACGGAGATGGCCGGCGGCCGCCTCGAGGTCCCGACCTCGGCGAGGACCCGGAGGGCCTCGGACACCGACTCCTTCTCGACGAACGCGCCTCGGGTGACGAGCCGGATGCCGGGCGGCGGGATCATGCCGTCGACCAGGGTGTCCGCATAGGGCGTCAGCGCGACATCGTCGTCGATCACTGTGCCGAGCCGCCGGATCGGGTCGATCGCCTTGGCCGCGAGCCCCGGGTCGTCGCCGTCGAAGGAGACGCAGATCTCGACCGGCGCTTCGGCGCCGCCGGCGAACGGATTGGCCACGTTCGCGATGGAGGTGAGCTCTTCGGGGGCGGTGCGGAGGTGGTCCGCCCACCCCTGGAGCACGGTGGCCGCCTCCGCCGCCGGGAAGGTGATCCTGCCGTAGAAGACGTCCGTCGTCGGGTGCGCCGCGAACTCGAAGGCGGTCACGATCCCGAAGTTGCCGCCGCCGCCGCGGATCGCCCAGAACAGCTCCGGGTTCTCCGCCGCGCTCGCCCGCACGACCTCTGCGCCGGCCGTGACCAGCTCGGCGGCGACCACGGTGTCCAGGGCCAGGCCGTACTTCCTGACCTTCCAGCCGATGCCGCCGGTCAACGTCAGCCCGCCGACGCCGACGCTCTTGGTGTCGCCCGAGGAGATCGCCAGGCCGTGCGGGGCCAGGGCGGCCGCGACCTGACCCCAGGTGGCGCCGCCGCCGATCCGCACAAGGTGACGTTCCCCGTCGACGATCTCCACGTTCGCGAGTCCGCCGAGGTCGATCACGATGCCGCCGTTGTTGGTGCCGAAGCCGGGAAAGGCGTGGCCGCCGCCGCGTACGGACAGCGGCAGCCCCGCGCCGGCGGCGAACCTGACGCCGGCTTGCACGTCCCCGACGCTCTTGGGCCGCAGGACGTAGGCCGGGCTGCCGGAAGCCAGCACCGAGCGGCTGGCCGACTCGTACTCCGCTCCGCCCGGTTCGATGATGTCGCCGCCGAAGTCACGGCGAAGGGTTTCAAGCGCTGAACTCATGACGTTCCTTTGTCGTGTGCCGCAGTGAACGACCACAAGATGCCGACGGCCCGTTCCTTGTGACAGCGTGCCTGTGTGACATACGCCACAGGTAGGCGGCTCCACCGGCGCACGGCTGTCACAAAACGGCGGGGCCCGGGGTCTGATGGGTGACACAGTCGGAAAGTGAAGAGGAGCCACCCATGGCCGGCACGTCGACCGCGCCCGAAGATCGCGGCGGGGACATGAGCCAGGACGACCGCCCGGACGCTGCGACCAAGGCGTTCCTCGCCCATCGCAACCTGCTCTTCACCGTCGCCTACGAGCTGCTCGGCTCGGCCGCCGACGCCGAGGACGTCCTGCAGGAGACGTGGCTGCGGTGGGCGGGGGTCGACCTCGATGCCGTACGGGATCCGCGTGCCTACCTGGTCCGGATCACCACCCGCCAGGCGCTGAGCCGGCTGCGCACCCTCGGCCGGCGCAAGGAGTCCTACGTCGGCCCCTGGCTGCCCGAGCCGCTGCTCACCACGCCCGACGTGGCGGAGGACGTCGAGCTGGCCGAGAGCGTCTCGATGGCGATGCTGCTGGTGCTGGAGACGCTGCAGCCGACCGAGCGGGCGGTGTTCGTGCTGCGCGAGGTGTTCGACCTGGACTACGACGAGATCGCGGAAGCCGTCGGCAAGAACCCGGCCGCGGTCCGCCAGATCGCCCACCGGGCACGGGCGCACGTCGCCGCGCGCCGGCCGCGCGGGGCCGTTTCCCAGACCGAGTCCCGCGACGCGCTCAAGGCGTTCCAGCGGGCGGTCGAAACGGGCGATCTGCAACGCCTGCTCGACGTGCTCGCGCCGGATGTCGTCCTCCTGACCGACGGTGGCGGAATCAAGCGGGCCGCGCTGGAGCCCGTCATGGGAGCCGACCGGGTGGTCGAGTGGCTCGGCAGGATCTCCCCCACGGTGTCGATGGAGCCGGCACAGGCCAACGGGCACCCGGCGCTGATCGTCCGGCTCGACGGCGAGATCGAGACCGTCATCGCGGTGCGCGTCGACGACGGCGTCATCACCGGGCTCTACGCCGTGCGCAATCCTGAGAAGCTGTCGCACATGAAGCGGGAGACCGCCCTGCGCCGGTGAGTCCGTCCCAGCCGGTGGCCATCTCGAACCACACCGTCTTGCGGCCGCACTCCGGGCTCCGGTCGACGTCCCACCGGTCGGTCAGATCGTCGACCATTCTGAGCCCGCGGCCGCACGCGGCCATGGAGCCGCCCGGGAGCGGCGCCAGCGTGGTGAGCGGGCCGTGGTCGGTGATCTCGCCCCGCAGGCCGCCCGGCGTCCGCCCGAGGCTGAAGGTGACGGGCGGCAGGGCGTGGCTGAGGGCGTTGGTGACGAGCTCGCTGACGACGAGCGTGGCGTCGTCGATCGTCGGCGGCATCACGTGCCACTCGGCCAGTGTGGTGCGGGTGAGCCTCCGTGCCAGGGCGACGGACCGGGGTTCGGACGGAAGGACCCAGCACTGGTCGAGCTGGCTGGGTGTGCATGCCGGGTGCGCGGACATTTCGGTCTCCGAGGATGGTCGGGTACTCACCGAAGTGCAACGCGGGAAGGAGGCCGGATCCAGGGCTGCACCTGGCCCGTTCGTGACTAGGTCTGGCCAGGGCCACCCTCGGAGGCCTCAAGGACATTCAGAGCATTTCGGGCATTGTCCCTAAAGTTCCTTCCCTTTGATGGCATCGACCCGTGCCAGAGGCCAAACACTTGGGCGGCAGGTGCTCTGGAGCGAGGAATGTGGCGTAAGGCGCCGAGCCTGGGAGGGTATCCGGCTGTATCGGAGACAGCGGCGTGCTACGGGGGCGACATGAAAGCGTTCGTGATGAAGGAGATCGGCCACGTCGGTTTCGTGGACAAGCCGCTCCCGCGACCGGGTCCCCTCGACGCCGTCGTACGGACCACCAACGCCCTGATCTGCACGTCCGACTCCCACACCGTCAAGGGCGGCATCGGCCCCCGCGAGAACCTGACGCTCGGTCACGAGGCGGTCGGCGTGGTGCACGAGACAGGCGACCAGGTCAGGGGCTTCCAGCCCGGCGACCGGGTGCTCGTGGGCGCCATCACCCCCGACTGGGGCGACCTCGCCTCCCAGAACGGGCACCCGTCGCAGTCGGGCGGGCCGCTCGGCGGGTTCAAGTTCGCCAACATCAAGGACGGCGTCTTCGCCGAGTACTTCCACGTGAACGAGGCCGACGCCAACCTGGCGAAGATCCCCGACGAGGTCCCCGACGAGATGGCGGTCTACTGCGCCGACATGCTCTCGACGGGGTTCATGGGCGCGGAGAAGGGCGACATCCCGATCGGCGGGACGGTCGCCGTCCTCGCGCAGGGCCCGGTGGGCCTCATGGCGACCGCCGGCGCCCGGCTGCGCGGCGCCGGCCGGATCATCGGGATCGAGTCGGTCCCGAGCAGACAGAAGCTCGCCCGCTTCTACGGTGCCGACGAGATCGTCGACTTCACCACCGAGGACGTCGTCGAGCGCGTTCTCGCCCTGACCGACGGTCAGGGCGTGGACACCGCCATCGAGGCCCTGGGCGCCGACGCGACCTTCCAGACCGCCATCAAGATCACCAAACCCGGCGGCACGGTCTCCAACACCGGCTACTACGGGGAGGGCGAATTCGTTCGCATTCCCCGCGTCGAGTGGGGAGTCGGCATGGCCGACAAGACGATCGCGACCGGCCTGTGCCCGGGCGGCCGGCTGCGCATGGAGCGGCTGCTGCGCGTCCTCGCGGGCAAGCGGCTCGACCCCACTCCGATGACGACCCACACCTTCCACTTCGACGAGATGGAGCGCGCCTTCGAGGTGTCGGACAAGAAACTCGAGGACGTCGTGAAGGTGCTGATCAGGTTCTGAGAGGCCGGCATGCTTGAGCTCGACCCGCCGTTCCGTCCGGTCCGCCGGCTCGACGGCTACCTGCCGCTGGAGGATCTCGGCATCATCGGCGACGGCGCGACGGCGGCGCTGGTCGGCCTGGACGGTTCGATCCCGTGGCTGTGCCTGCCCCGCTTCGACAGCGAGCCCGTGCTGTGCGGCCTGCTCGACCACGCCAGCGGCGGGCACTTCACCCTGACCGTCGAGGACCTGAGGGAGGCCAGGCAGCGCTACGAGCCCGACACCGCGGTGCTGGTCACCGAACTGCGCGGCGCGACCGGCGTGGTCAGGATCACCGACGCGCTGGTCCTGCGGGCGGGCGCCGACCTGACCGACGACTCGGGCGGCGGCCGGTCGGAGCTCGTCCGTTCCGCCGTCGTCCTGAACGGCTCCGTACGGCTGCGGGCGGAGCTGGAGCCGCGCGGCGGCGGGCAGTCCCGCGTCCTCGGCAGCGGCCTGGAAGTACGCGCCTTCCGTCATCCCGACCTGCGCCTGCACCTGCGCTCCAACCGTCCGCTGACCGGGCTGCGCACCGAGCACGACCTGGACGAGGGAGACCGGCTCGACCTGGTGCTCTCATGGGGTCGCATCCACCGCCATCACAGGTTCGACCCCGAGGCGATGCTGCGGGACACCGCCGACGCCTGGCGCCGCTGGATGCGCTCCTGCACGTACACCGGCCCGCACGAAGCGCTGGTCCGGCGCTCGGTGATCACGCTGAAGCTGCTGGACGACTGGGTCAACGGCTCCGTGGTCGCGGCCCCCACCTCCTCGCTGCCCGCCCCGATCGGAGGTGTCCGCAACTGGGACTACCGCTACACCTGGATCAGGGACGCCGCCTTCGCCGTGTTCGCTCTGCGCCGGGTCGGCTTCGACGAAGAGGCCGACGCCTTCCTCGGCTGGGTCCTCGACGCCTTCGAACAGAGCGGTCTCCCGCGCATCATGTACACCCTCCGCGGCAACCCCGTACCCGAGGAGGTCCAGGACGGGGAGCTGGAAGGCTACCGGCGCTCCGCTCCGGTGCGCTGGGGCAACGGGGCGGCCGACCAGCGCCAGCACGACGTCTACGGCGAGGTGCTCGACTGCGCCGACCAGTGGCTGCTCCCCGGCCGCGAGCTGCAGCCCACGCTGTGGCACGACCTGACGGAGCTCGCCGAGGCGGCCGCGCACACGTGGCGGCAGCCGGATCAGGGCATCTGGGAGATCCGCGGCGAAGGCCGGGTCTTCACCTACTCGGCCGGGATGTGCCAGGTGGCCCTGGACCGGGCCGCGGCGATCGGTGAGCGGCTCGGGCTGTCCGGGCCGGTCGCGACGTGGCGCGCCACCGCCGAGACGTTGCGCGGGCTCATCCTCGACCAGTCCTGGGACGAGAAGGCGCAGTGCCTGAGCGAGCACCTCGACGGCGGCGGCAGTCTCGACGCCAGCCTGCTCGCGCTGCCGCTGCGGAAGGTCATCCCGGCCGACCATCCGCGGATGGCGGCCACCACCGCGGCCATCGCCGAACGCCTGTCCGCCGGTGACGGCCTGCTCTACCGGTACCTGCACGACCGCTCGCCCGACGGCCTGCCCGGGGACGAGGGCGCCTTCCTGCTGTGCAGCTTCTGGCTGGTCGACAACCTGATCCTGCAAGGCCACCTCGAACGGGCCGAGGAACTGTACGCCTCGCTGTGCGCCCGCGCGAGCCCGCTCGGCCTCCTGCCGGAGCAGATCGAGCCGTCGACGGGCACGTTCATGGGCAATTTCCCGCAGGCGTTCAGCCACATCGGGATCATCGCGAGCGCCGTCAACCTCGCACGAGCGAAGGCGGGTATCACGACATGATCAACAGACTCGTGGTCTTCGGCGCCACGGGCGACCTCAACGCCCGCTACCTCCTGCCGGCACTGGCCGCCCTGCGAGCGGGCGGACACCTCGACGACCGGTTCGAGCTGACGTGCGCCGACAGGGGGGAGCGCAGCGGCGAGCAGTTCCGGGGCTGGGCGGCCGCGCAGCTGGAACGGCACTGCCCGGCCGAGCCGGCCGACGTCAGGAAGGCGATCGCGGACTCCGTCCGTTATCGGCAGGCGGACGCCACCGATGCCGCCGACGTCGCGTCGCTCGTCGCGGGCGACGGGCCCGTCGCCGTCTACCTCGCCCTCCCACCGGCGATCTTCCCCAGAACGGTCACCGCCCTGCACCAGGCGGGCCTGCCGCCGGGTAGCCGGCTCGTGCTGGAGAAGCCGTTCGGCGAAGACCTGGACAGCGCGGTGGAACTGAACCGGCTGCTGTCCGGCGTGCTGCCGGAGCAGGCGGTGTTCCGCGTCGACCACTTCCTGGCCATGACGACCGTCCAGAACGTGCTCGGCAGCCGGCTGGCCAACCGCGTGCTGGAGCCCATCTGGAACAGCGCGCACATCGCCGAGGTGGAGATCGTCTGGAACGAGACGCTCGCCCTGGAGGGCAGGGCGGGCTACTACGACGGCGTCGGCGCGCTCAAGGACATGGTGCAGAACCACCTGCTCCAGGTCCTGTGCCTGGTCGCCATGGAACCGCCGCTCAGCCTCGGCGAACGCGATCTGCGCGACCGGAAGATCGACGTGCTGCGCTCCGTGCGGCCCCTCACGGACGACGACGTCGTACGCCGTACCCGCCGGGCCCGGTATCTGGCCGGCCGGATCGGCGGGCGCGAGGTCCCCTCCTACGTCGAGGAGGACGGCGTGGACCCCCGGCGCCGGACCGAGACGTTCGCGGAGGTGGAGCTGGAACTCGAAAGCTGGCGTTGGTCCGGCACGACCTTCCGGCTCCGCAGCGGCAAGGCGCTCGCGGACGATCGCAAAGAGGTCGCCGTACGCTTCCGGCCCGTGCCCCACCTGCCGTTCGAGCAGAACGGGGAGGCCACGCCCAACGTGCTGCGCTTCGGACTCGAACCCGAGAGCATGACCTTGGCCCTGACCGGCACCGGCTCCGGCGCGCGCACCCTCGCACCGCTCACGCTCACCGCGCGGATGGAGCCGCCCGACCTCCCGCCATACGGCCGGCTTCTCCTGGACGTGCTCCACGGGAACGCCGCGCTGTCCATCAGGGGCGACGAGGCCGAAGAGGCGTGGCGCGTGCTCGCCCCGGTCCTCTCGGCCTGGGCCGGAGACGTCGTTCCGCTGCAGGAATACCCCGCGGGCTCCGACGGGCCCGCTTGTCCCGGCCGCTCAGGGACGTAGCGGCTGTCGTCACCCTCTGGCCAGGATGTCGGCCGCCGCGCTGATGCCTTCCGTGCTGCCCATGACGACCACCAGATCGCCGGGGGCGAAGACGAAGTCCGGGGCCGGGCTGATGAAGAGCGAGCCCGCGCGTGCCACCGCGACGACGGAGGCACCGGTACGGGTCCGCACCCGCGCTTCCCCGATGGATCGGCCGGCGTACGGTGAGCCGTCCCCGATCGTGAGCTTCACGCTGACCGGTTCCTCGGCCGTGCCACAAGGGTCGCCGAGCCCTCGGTCCTCGCACGGGGTGCCGAGCAACCGCCCGACCGCGTTCGCCTCGTCGCCGTCCAGCTCGACGGTCTCACGGGCGAGGTCGGCATCGTCCGGGTCATAGATCACCAGATCTCGGCGGCCGTCGCGGTGGCAGACCACGCCCAGCCGTTGTCCGGACCGCGTGGTGAAGTCGTGCCGCGTTCCGATCCGGGGCAAAGCCGTTCGTCGGATCTCCATGGTGCCAACCCCCGTTCGCGGGATACGTACCCACCGCCGACGACGTCATCTGGCACAGATGGCCGGGTGCGGCGTTCAGGCCGTTCCGGAGGGGCGACGGAAGGTCCAGTAGCGGCGGAGAGGTTTCGCGGGCACACCCTGCCCGGTCGGTCGGTCGCCCCGCCGCGCGAAGCCGAGGCCTCGTGGACGTGGAGCCCGCCAAGTGATGAGCCGCCTCCGCCTCCGGGTACGGCACGGACCAAAGGCCGGTAATGATGGAACAACGTCCATGTATGACCGGATTGTGCCGTTCGATGATGGTGATATGAGAGCACACCAGATCGTGGTCGGCGCCGACGGCACCGCGGAATCGGAGGCCGCTCTGCTGTGGGCGGCGGCCGAGGCCGCCGAGGCACGGGGGCGGCTCGTCATCGTGCACGCGTGGGGAGGCCACCTCGGCCACAGAGCGCCGTACGCCCCGTACTCGCCGCACGCCGACCTCGCCTTCGAGCAGGAGTGCGCGGCCGCCGCGCTGGATCGCGCGGCCGCGTTCGTGCGGGACCGCCACCCCGGCGTCCCCGTCGAGCCCCGGCTCGCCCAAGGCCGGCCGGAGTCCGTCCTCCCGCAACACGCGCAGGGGGCCGACCTGCTGGTGCTCGGCTCCGCGGCGCGGCGGGACGACGGAGGGCTGGGCGCGGTCGTGCGGTCGTGCCTGTCCGGGCCGCCCTGCCCGGTCGTCGTGGTGCCGGCGACGGACCTGTCCGCACCTCGCACTCTCGCGGAGCTGGCCCGGGCCCGGTGACACGAACGCCGCTGCCCGTCCTGGACCGTGCGGGCGGCGGTGGCGGACGTGGCGTGCGGCTGCCCACCGGCTCAGGGGAAGGCAGGGTCCTTCGGCCTGCGCGTGACCGACCTCCGGCCCTGCACCGCGCAGGTGCGTGCGAGATGGGATGGAGACGCGGACGAAGGAGGACGCCATGATCATCGTAGGAGTCGACGGCTCGGTGACCGCAAGGGCCGCGGTGGAGTGGGCGGCCCACGACGCCTTCCGCATGCGGTTGCCGCTGCGGATCGTGCATGCCGTGGACCGCACGCCGTACCAAATCAGCAAATATCCGGATCGGCCCGATGCGCTGCTGATCGAAGGGGCGAGGACCCTGCGTGAGGCGGAGGCGCTCGTCCACGAGCGCCGGCCGACGGTCGAGGTCACGACACGGCAGGTCGAGGGCACGCCCGCCGCGGTGCTGCAGGAGCAGGCGAAGGAGGCCACCGAGCTGGTCATCGGCAGCCGCGGCCTGGGCGGGTTCGCCGGCGCGCTGCTGGGCTCGGTCAGCGCCCACGTCGCCGGACACGCCCGCTGCCCCGTCGTGGTGGTGCCCGGCGGGCACCGTCCGGTGTACGGGGAGGTCGTGGTCGGGGTGGACGACTCGCCGCAGTGCGAGCCGGCGCTGGCCTACGCCTTCGAGCAGGCCGCCCTGCGCGGCGCCACGCTGAGGGCCGTGCACGCCTGGCAGCTTCTGGTGCCCGCCTTCGCCATGGACGCCCCGTACGACGTGGACGAGCTCCGCGCCGCCCAGCACAAGGTGGTCGGCGGCAGGCTGGAGGCCGCCCACGCGCGGTACCCGCAGGTGACAGTGGTCGAGAGCGACGTCTCGGCAACGCCGGTGGACGCCCTCGTCGAGGCGTCGGGGCGGGCGGACCTGCTGGTGGTGGGATCGCACGGGCGTGGCGCGCTGGGCTCGATGCTGCTCGGCTCGGTCAGCCGCGGCTTGCTGCACCACGCGCACTGCCCGGTGGCCGTGGTCCGGACCTAGAGCCAACGCCGTTCAGTTAAGGGGAAAGGGCTGTTCGTCAAGACCGGTGAACAAAGCAGCGGAGCCGCTGTAGAAGAGGTCTGTCACTCCAAGACATCCTCACCACAGGAGCTCCGCTGTTGGAACAGGTTGCCACAGTCAGAACGGTCGGGGTAGCCGCGGGGGTGTTCGCGCCGGGGCATCTGGGCGAACTGACCCGGATCGTCCCGTTCGAGATGGTCGATGAGGTGCTGGCGCAGACTCGTGCGCTGCAGCGCAGGGTCCGGCTGGTGCCGGCGCGGGTCACGGTCTACCTGCTGCTGGCCGCGGCGTTGTTCACCGGGCTGGGCTACCTGCAGGTCTTCGACCGGTTATGCACGGGATTGGCGGGTCTGGCGCCGGTACGGCCCAGCGGCAGCGCTCTTCGCCAAGCCCGCCAGCGACTGGGAGCAGCACCGATGAAGGCGCTGTTCGACCTGATCAGCGGCCCTGCGGTGACGACTGCCGGCGCTGGATGGTGGCGGGGACTGCGGGTGGTCGCCGTCGATGGCACCCTGCTGCCGGTCCCGGACTGTCCGGCCAACCTTACGGTCTTCACCCGCCAGCGGCTCGGTAACGGGATCTCGGGATACCCGCAACTACGGCTGGCCGCACTGGTGGCCTGCGGCACCCGGTCGGTCATGGCAGCCGTGTTCGGCCCCGCCACGACCGGTGAGCTGGACTACGCCCGCCGCCTGGCCGCGCATCTACAAACCGGGATGCTCCTGCTGGCCGACCGGAACTTCGCCGCCACCGACCTGCTCAACCAGCTGGCCGCCACCGGCGCCGACCTGCTGGTGCGCTGCAAGTCCGGCCGGAACCTGCCCGCCGTGGCCCGCTGCCGGGACGGCTCCACCCTGGCCCGGC
>NZ_SMKQ01000052.1 GCF_004348995.1 Nonomuraea terrae | reverse complement strand
GTCGAAAGACGGATAATCACGATAGTACGTGTTCGACATGTTGTGAACGCTACGTTTCACTCAAAGCGATCGTCAATCGCAGGAAGTCCATATACCCAGGTGAATGCCCGTAAATTGATGCAATGACGCTGAGTTCGAACGCAATGAAACGTTGCAATGGATGACGGCGAAAGCAATACTGGCGGCATGCCAGGTGGAAGGTTGACCCAGCGGGACCGTCAGCGCATCGCGGCCGGTCTCACAGAAAGGCTCTCCTACGCCGAGATCGCCAGGCGGCTCGACCGGCCGACCTCGACGATCAGCCGGGAGATCGCCCGCAACGGCGGCCCCGGCGGCTACCGGCCGGAGGAGGCGCACCGGGCGACCGAGCGGCGGGCGCGCCGCGGCACGCCGGTTCCCCCGCCCGCCGCCGGACCGCCGGACGGCATGCCGGAAGACGGGATCGTCGAGATGACGGTCAGGATGGGCCTGCCGAAGATGATGGCGCGCGTGCTCATCGACCTGTTGTTGTCCGAGGACGGCAGACGCACCGCGGCCGAGCTGACGCGCATGCTGAAGGTCAGCCCGGCGTCCGTCTCCGTGGCCGTGGGCTACCTGATCCAGCAGGGGATCATCAGGCGTGAGCGCGACCCCCAGCGGCGCCGCGACATCTACGTGGTCGACGACGACACCTGGTACCACTCGGTGGCGACCAGTTGCCGGCAGTCGCTCGAGGCCGCGGTGGCCGCGAAGGAGGCGGCGGAGAAGTACGGCCTCGACACGCCCGTGGGCCGCCGCCTGGCCGGGGGAGGGGCGTTCCTGGAGCGCATCAGCCTTGACACGATGGAGTCGGCCAACCGCTGGCGCGACCTCCTGTCCTGATTTGTCCCCGAGTGGGGAACATCTGCCTGACGGCGTGGCGACCAGTTCGGTGAGCGCGCCCTGGCTGCGGGCCGAGATGCTCGAAGCCGCCCGGCTCACGCGCGGGGCACGGGTGCCGGCCGCGTCGGAGGAGACGCGAACCCCAGGCCGACCGATCACCGAGGACGAGCTGCACCCCTGCTCAGCATGACGGCGAACCCGTCGAGATGGCGTGCCAGGATGTAGTCGAACATCCCGTCCAGGTCCGACACCGTCTCCTCGGGGAGCATGGCCAGGAGCGGGAATTGTCCAGTGCTGAGGAGTTCGTCGGCCCGCTTGCGCTGGAGTAGCCACCACCCGTCGAGCGTCACGCCGGTCTCCTGCTCGGCTTCGGCCTCCTCCGCCATGGACAGCGCCACGGTGCGGACCAGCGCGGGCAGCGTGAGCGCCTCGCGGATCCGGGTCTCCATGGGCAACTCGAGCTCGTCGAGTGCGCGCAGGGTCCACTCGGTGTGGGCCATCATGTTGGGCACCAGCAAGGGGCGGGTGAACGAGACGGCCCTGGGCAGCCAGAGGTGTCGCCGGGACAGCTCCCAGTGCCGGTGAGCGATCAGCTCGAGCTTGGCCCGCCACCCCTCCGGCCCCGGGACGGGCAGCTCCGCTTCGCCGAAGACCTCGTCGGCCATCTGCGTCACCAGTTCGTCCTTGCCCGTCACGTGCCGATACAGCGACATCGGGCCCGCGCCGAGCTCGGCCGCGAGCCGCCGCATGGACACCGCGCCGAGCCCTTCGGCGTCGGCGATCGCGATGGCGGTGCGCAGGACGTGCTTGCGGTTCAGCGAGCCCTTGGGGGCGCCGGCCTGCCGCGCCGTCGGCAGCACAGCCGGACCGGCCGACCGCTCCTTTCGGCTCGCGCGTGCGCTGACCACCGTACCGGCGCCGACCTTCGCCTCGACCAGCCCCTCGTCACGCAGGGCCGCCACAACCTTGGTCGCGGTCGCGACCGCGACACCCCATCGCTGGGCGATCTGCCGGATGGATGGCACGCGATCGCCTGGCCGCAGGTCGCCGGCCAGAATCCGGGTACGGAACTCCGCGACGATGCGCCGGTAGGGCGGATCCGGACGTTGCGTGGCCGAGGTCATGAGTGCCTTCCCATCCCTTGACGGTTGTCGCGCGCTTGCCTTCAATGTACTAGTTCATTCTTCAGCACACTAGTACACTTTATGCCGCCAATAAGCGGGAATTTCACGATGTCTGTAAGGCGTGCTCATACGATGTACGCATGACATCTGATACGTCGTACGCATGCATGCGGCGGGCGAAGGTAACAGCCTGGCGAGGGCGTTGCGTGGGGGCCTCGGCATGGTCGACGGAGGCCGCATGAACCAGTTGAGGAGCTGGTTGTCCATCTCGTATGCCTTAGTACGGTCGTGGCATCGGCCGCTCACGATCATGGTGGCGGCCATGTCCGCGCTGGTCGCGGTCGCGAGCGTCGGTCTCTTCGCCGACGGTCGCGAGCTCCTGCACCAGTCGATCTGGGCCAAGCCGCTGAAGTTCGGGGCGTCGTTCGTCATGTACGGCGCGACGCTCGCCTGGCTGATACCGAAACTGCGCCGGGCGCGGCGCACGATGTGGACCGTCGGAACGGTCTTCGCCGTCGCCGGGCTGATCGACGTCGGTTTCATCGCGGTGCAGGCCGCCCGCGGCACCTTCAGCCACTTCAACGCCGGCACCGACACGTTCAACCAGATCGGGCAGCAGATCTTCTCCACCGGTGTGTTCGGGCTGTTCGGGGCGAGCCTGATCGTTGCCATCATGCTGCTGTTCCAGCGCATCGGTGACGCGGCACTCACCTGGGCCCTGCGTGCCGGGATCGGGCTGGCCGTCCTCGGCATGGCGCTGGCGTCCTTCATCACCGGGTGGACCTCGTCGGCCGGGTCCCGCACGGTCGAGGACGCCTACGGCAGCCCGGTCCCGCTGGTGGGCGGACACGGGGTCGGGGCACCGGACGGCGGCGGCATGCCGATGACGAACTGGAGCACCACAGGCGGCGACCTGCGCGTCCCACACTTCATCGGCCTGCATTCCATCCAGGTGTTCGTGCTCACGGTGCTGGTTCTCACCGCCCTCGCGGCCAGGATCGGCCGGCTACGCCACGAACGCGTACGCGCCCAGCTCACCGGGGTCGTCATCCTGGGCTACAGCGCGCTGTTCACCATCACCGCCTGGCAGGCGCTGCGCGGCCAGTCGCTGATCCACCCCGACGCGGCCACCTGGACCGCGCTCGCGGCGACGGCCGTCATGACCGCGCTGCTGGCGGCCCTGGCCGTCACGGCGGCCCACCGCAACGAGCTGGCCCGCCGCGCCGAGGCGGTGAGCCGAAGCGAGCTGGTCCGCCGCAGGAAGGCGGCGCACCGCAATGAGCTCGCGCACGGCGAGACGACGGCACCCGCCGGCTCCCTGGGAACGGACCCGCACCACAGCGAGGCGAGCACCCCGGCCCGTTCTTCTGGCTCATCCCCAAACGTCACACCCAGCTGGTGATGGACTGGACATGAGCTCAGGAGGAGGCCCTCCTGAGCTCATCCGGTCGCCGGCGTTATCGCCGTTCGCGATGGTCATGGCGCTCGCCGGGCGGCGGAACGTCGTAGGGATCATCCGGTGCTTCCGGAACGGGCGGGACAGGGACGGGATCCTGTACCGGTGCGAAGCTCGCCTGGGCGCCGACGGACGGCGCGGCGGACCATGCGGAGCCGACGAGTACGGATGCGATCACGGCGGCGGCTACGAGCGGGCGTTCGAACATCGAGATCCTCCGTGAGGTGATGAAACCGTGGAAGATGCGAGCTGATTGCGGCGTCGATGTTGCCTTCCGGGACGCCGGTGCGGCGCACGAGACACTTGCCACGCTAGCGGGAGCGGTCTACGCAGTGTCCCTGCGAGAAGCAAAGCCTTCCCAGGTCAGCGGGCCAGGCCCACAGACCGCGGTCAGAAGGCGGCCGGGAAGTCGGTGGCCGGCGCGGTGAGCGCGGTGGCGTCGAGGTTCGCCCGCAGGGCCTCGACCTTGGCCGTGGCGTAGGAGTGGGCGTCCGAGCCGAGCAGCTGCCGCAGCGGGCCCTTCCCTGCGCGGACCTGGTCGATGATCGCGGCCGCGCCCTTGACCGGGTCGCCGAGCTGGCTGCCCTGGAGCTTCAGGTGGTCGAGGACCATCTGGCGGATCGCCGGGTAGTGCGGGGTCGTCTCGGCGGGCAGGGCGATCGAGTCCTCGGTGAGGAACTGGGTGCGGAAGTAGCCCGGCTCGACGATGGTGACCTTGATGCCGAAGTCCGCCACCTCGGCGGCGAGGGCCTCGCTCATCCCTTCCAGCGCGAACTTGCCGGCGCAGTAGAGACCCCAGCCCGGGACAGCGGTCAGGCCCAGGATCGAGGACACGTTGACGATGTGGCCGCCGCGCTGCTCGCGGAGCATGGGCAGGGCGGCACGCAACACGTTCCACACGCCCACGACCTGGACGTCGAGCATGTCGCGGACCTCGCGGTCGCTGGTCTCCTCCACCGCGGCCAGGAAGCCGTAGCCCGCGTTGTTGACGACGGCGTCCAGGCCGCCGAAGCGCTCGGTGGTCTCCCGGACGGCCTGCTCGACCGCCGCCTGGTCGCGCAGGTCGACGGTGAGCGGGAGAAGGTTGGTCGTGTCGACCCCGTGACCGAGTGCGGCGAGCAGCCGGTCGGACGACCGCGTCGTCGCGGCGACGCGGTCGCCGCGCTCCAGCAGCTGCTTGACCAGTTCCAGGCCCAGGCCGCGGGAGGTGCCGGTCACGAACCAAACCGCCGGTCGCTCTGTGGGGAAGCTCATGGTCATCCTCTGCTTTCGATGTCGCTGGTGGCGCCGGCTGGTGACCGGCACATCATCAGCATCGGCCGGCGCAACCCGCTGTGGAGGGCCATATCGCGCCCTGCGCAACCTAGACCGGGCAACCTAGGACGCAGAGGACCAGTCAGGAACGGACCGCATCGGCGACACTGGTTTCATGGCGGAATCCAACCGGGAACTCGCTGATTTCCTGAGACGCGCTCGCAGCCAGGTCGACCCGTCCCGGGCCGGCCTGCCGCCCGACGGTCGCGTACGACGGGTCCCCGGCTTGCGCCGCGAGGAGGTCGCCCTCCTGGCCGGAGTCTCGACCGACTACTACGCCCGTCTCGAACAGGGCCGTCGCATCATCCCCTCACCGGCCGTCGTCGAGTCCATCGGCCGTGCCCTCGGGCTCGACGACGCGGGACGCGCGCATCTGCGCGACCTCATCGGCATCACCGCGGCGCCCGTACGACGACGAGCCCGCGGCGTCCAGCGCGTGCGCCCCGGCCTCTACCAGCTCCTCGACGCCCTCGACGGCGAGCCCGCGCTCATCCTCGGCCGCCGCACCGACGTGCTCGCCGCCAACCAGCTGGCGAGAGCGCTTTTCACCGACTTCGAACGGCTGCCGCCCCGCCACCGCAACTACGCGCGATGGATGTTCCTCGACGACGAGGCCCGATCTCTGTTCGTCGACTGGGAGGTCCACGCACGGGAAGCGGTCGAGAGCCTGCGACTCGATGCCGGCCGCGACCCGGACGACCAGGCCACCGCCGCCCTCATCGCCGAGCTGCGCGAACACAGCCAGGAGTTCGCCGACTGGTGGGAGCAGCACCGCGTCCACCAGCGCACCCACGGCTCCAAACGCCTGCGCCACCCGATCGTCGGCGAACTGACCGTCGAGTACGAGACCCTCACCCCGCCCGGAGACCCCGACACGACGCTCTTCATCTACACCGCCGAGGCCGGCTCCCCCTCGAAACGCGCCTTGGACCTTCTCGCGAGCTGGTCCCTCCCCAGCACCGCCGGGGACCACCGGCCCGGCCTCGCCCAGGAGCAGTGACGGTACGCAGGCGCGAAGGGCTCGCCTGATGAACCTCGCCGGCGCCAGGAAACGGGCGGTGCCCGTTACCGATCTGCTCGGGCGTAGGCGGGGAACTCGTCGAGGCCGCAGTCCACGTCCACCCATTGGGGGCCGTTCAGCGGCTGGGTGCCGCACAGCGCCCGCCACCGGCCGGGCGGCACCCACAGCTTGCGCCGGCCCCCTGGCTCCAGGATCGGGGCGACGAGGATGTCAGGACCGAGGAGATACTGCAGGTCGGCGTCCCGGGCGGCGCGGTCGCCCGGGTAGGCGAGCACCATCGGCCGCATCGCTCGCGGCGCGCGCCGGGCCACGGGCGGCAAGGTGCCCGTGGGCGCCGTCTATTACGGATTCGAGTCGCTGACCTCCGTGGCCTCGTACAAGACGCGCTTCGAGAACGGGGAGGCGCTGTCGGAGGCGTTCATCATCGTGCACGAGGGCGCCGATCCCGAAGTCGACCGCGTGGTGCACGAGAAGGACGCGGGCGGCAGGACGACCTTCATAGGGGTGCCCGACGAAGGCGCCGCCGCCGGGGTCGCCGGCGAAATGGCCGGCGAGCTGCAGCTCATCGAGCTGTACGGCGGGGAGGGGCCGGAAGGGGCCGAGCCGGTCATCCGGGCCGTCAACGAGAGCGTGCCGGTAGGGGTGACCGGATACCGGCGTTGACAGCTCAGTCTTCCAGGTGGGCCAGCGCGGTGCTGGTCACGCGGACGGCGTCGTCGATCCAGGCCGGGATACGTTCGCCGATGATCGGCCGGACGATGCCGTACGGCGAATCACGGCATGCCAGCGCCACCACCTCCATCCCGTGCCGGGTGACCCGGCCGTAGCGTCGCTCGGTCAGCCGCCGGAGATGATCCACGACCGGGTCGTTCAGGTGGCGAAGCTCCTCTTGCAGTTGGGGCGGGCCCGTGGCGACCAGATCGGCGTACCGGAAGACCGTCATCATGCGGGCATCACGCGGGTGGCGACGGCAGAACTCGGGGATCCACAGCGCCGTTCGCACGATCGCCTCGATCGGGTCGTCGGTCTCGGCCGCGCGCGTCAGCCCCGCCTGGAAGGTCTTGATCGAGCGGATCCATGCCGATCCGAAGAGCACGTCGCGTGAGGCGAAGCGGTGGTAGATCGATCCCGAGGGGGCGCCCAGCAGCGCGGTGACGTGACCGACGGTGGCCGACCGCCAGTGCTCGAAGGCCGCGTCCCTGGCCGCATCGAGGATCTGATCATGGGTGAACGACGGACTCCTGGGCATCGATCACGAGCTTAGCCGCTACTCTTGTTCTAGAGACCGTTCTCTAATTGCGGGGATGATCATGCATTCCACGAAGCGAAGCCGGGTTTTACGGACGACAGTAGTGATCATCGCGGTCGTGTCCTGTCTTCCGTATCTGATCTTCAAAGTGGCCTGGTTGTCCGGATCGACGATCGGCATCACCAGCGCCGAAGGCGCGGCGACGATGAACGATCCACGCCATCTGGTCGGCAACTACCTCACGGTCGCGATGGACCTGCTCGCGATCGGGCTCGCGGTGGTGCTCCCGCGGCCGATCAGCCACCGGTTGCCGGCCTGGCTGGTGCTGGTGCCCGCCTGGGGAGCCACCGGACTGCTGGCCCCGATCGTGCTCGGCCTCCCGGTCGGGCTGCTGGTCCAGCTGGTCACCGGCACGGACGTCCCGGTAGGCAGCGGAGACGGTCTGGCCGGCTGGGTGTTCGTCATCATCTACGGCGGCTTCGGGGTGCTCGGCTGCTGCCTCGCCGTCCTGGTGCTGCTGCACGCCATGGACCGCTGGCGGCACATCTTCACCTCCGGCCCGCGACCGCCTCGGCCGGCGGTCTCCGCGATCTGCGCGGTCCCGCTGCTCGGATACGGCCTGGCCCTGCTGATCTGGGCCATCACGGGCCCCGAGGCCGGTGGACCGGCCGGGTTCGAGAGCCCGACCCAGCGGACGGTGCTGGCCATCACCGGCCTGCTGGTCGTGATCGGGTACGCCACCCCGCTGGCGCGCGGTTTCGTGGCCCGGCACCCGCGCTGGGCGGTCGGGGCGACCTGGGCCGGTTGCAGCGTGGCCACCCTGTCAGGGCCGACCTTCGTCGCCCTCAGCCACGACGGCATCGTCCGCATCCCGCTGCTGATCGCGGCCGTGGTGTCGGCGGTGGCGGGCCTGCTGTACTCGATCGCCCTGCTGCGAGTCACCAGATCCAGGCCGCTTCAGACCAGGTTCCGCCAGTCGGCCCCCAGGTCTTGAGGCGCTCGCCGTCGGCTTTGCTCGATCACCGGGTGAAACGCTGCCGAAGATCACCCACGGGTCCCGCCATGCCGGGCAGGTCAGGCGGAGAGCTTGGTGCGGTACGAGCGGCGCCGGATCTGACCGGCGCGAACGGCCCGCCGCAGCAGGAGGACCGTGGGCACCAGGCAGACCAGCAGTGCGAGCAGGCTGGCCTCGGGCCCGAACGTGCCTCCGGTCAGCGCGGACGGGCCGGACAGCGTGACGTTCAGCAGGCCGTGGGGCGCCACGTCCGATCCGGAGAGCATGACGCCGAAGATCCCGGCGTGCGTGAAGTTCCAGGCGAAGTGCAGGCCGATCGGCAGCCACAGCGAGCGGGTGGCGACGTAGGCGGCGGTCGTCATGACGCCGCCCGTCAAGGCGATCGAGAGCGTGCCCCACAGTGTGGCGTTGACGTTCACCAGGTGCGTCGCACCGAACAGCAGCGTGGACACGACCAGGGCGATCACGGTACCCGTACGTTCCTCCATGATGCGGAACAGAACCCCGCGGAACAGGAGTTCTTCGACGACCGCGACGCTCGCCATCATGCCGGCGGTGCCGAGGAAACCGCCGAACGAACCCCAGGACACGTCCTCCCAGCCACCGAACATCGCGATCAGCAACATCAACGCGGTGAACAGGCCGGATCCGAGCAGCGCTCCACGCCGCAGATGGGATCGCCTGTCCGCCTTCTCAAGTTCGGGGACGCTCGGGCGGAGCTCGACGGTTCGGCAAAGCCAGCGGTAGCACGCCACAGCGGCGATGGCCAGGCCGATCCCCACCGGCAGGGCGATGATCGGGACGGGCGAGACGAGCTGGTTGACCCCGGCGATCGCGGCCATCACACCGAACAGGGCGATCAGCAGGACGGGGAACCGGAACGCCCGCAACCGGCGCCGGGCCGTGGAGGTTTCGGCCTGCGGGGGCATGCTCTCCAAGCGATCCGTGCGCGCCATGATCGCGATCCTCTCGACTGGGTTTCCGCAGCGCTTCCCTGCGTCGCCATGGAGATTACGGAGCGGAACGGGCCGTGCCATCCCACTGGGACGGACATCAGCGGTAGCTCTCACGGGGGACAGGAACCGTGCCGGATCACCCTCACCAGCCGCGCTTGTGCTGCCTTCTCCGCCCTACGGGCCCCAGCCTGCCCGACCGCACACGGTTGTTCACAGCCTGTGGACAACGAAGAGAGCGCCGCTCCTGCGTCCTGGTGCCGCACCAAGTGATCGTCATCCCCGGCACCCCGCTTCCGCAGGAGCAGGTCCTCATGGGCAGCAACACACACCGCCGGCCCCTGCTCCTGGTGACGGCGGGCCTCCAGCATCTGGAAGAACGACGCGCGGTTCACCAGCGCGTCGTCCCGCAGCCCGCGCAGCAACGCCACCCAGCGGTGCGTCAGCACCAGGCCAGCCTCCTCGGCCGTCGCGATGACCTGACCGGAAAGCTCGATAGCCGCCCGTTGACCAGGATCGGGCCGTGACCCGGCAACGAGGTCGGGTCCGAGGATCAGGAGCAGCGGATCAACTGCACACGTGCCTGCCGGCTAGGGGTTGAGTGCGGCGCGCAGCCGATCCGCGTAGGCGCGGCGGCGGTCGGCGGGGAGCCAGTCGGGCTGCGGGGGTGTGCCGTAGAGGTCGTCGCCGGGGTAGCGGGGGAAGAGGTGCTGGTGGAAGTGCCAGACATCCTGGTTGCCGGCGGGCTCGTTGTGCTGGCGGGTGGAGACGCCCGCGCAGTCGTAGGCGGTGCGCATGGCGCGGGCGAGCATTCGGGTGGCGTCGAAGATCGCGTGGCCGTCGGCGGCGGGGAGGTCGTAGAGGTTCTCGTGATGGGCGACAGGGATGATCAGCAGATGTCCCGCGTTCCGTGGCCACCAGCGAGGGCAGATCATCGCGAAGACGCGTTCGTCGCGGTAGACCACGTCGGGTTCCCGGTCCGTGGTGAGGTGGCAGAACGGGCAGTGGTAGCCGGCGGGTTCGTGGTTGTGCACGGGGCGCCTCCCTGGCTGGTCGTCGGCGACCGTGGAGTCTGATTTCGGCGAGGCTCGCTGCGGTTTGCGCCTTCAAGGGGTGTGGAGCGTCGCGGGTGACCGGCCATGAACCGCAGCTGACGACCCGTGGCACCTCCGCACATCTTGGTCGGACGTCGGTCGGAGCACTCAGGAGCCGGTCGACGGCCACTCGACGAGGTCATCGAGGATCGGTGGCTGGTAGCCGGGGCCTTTGAGTACCTTGCCGTCGGCTCGGCGGAGGGCTCGGCCGTCCGCGTCAAGCTTGCTCATGTTGGACCGATGCACCTCGACGAAGACGGCCGGCAGGTCGATTCCCAGCGCATCTGCGGCGCCGTACGTGACGTAGAGGACGTCGGCCAGTTCCTTGGCTACCGCCTTGTACGCGGTGCGCGGGTCGTCGCCGGTTCGCAGGGCCTCCGCGAGGTCGGTGAGGGCCTCGGCTGCTTCGCGAGCCTCTTCCACCAGCAACGTCCGGCGGTGTTCCGCCCATTCGGGGCGTTCGGACTTGGCCTCACCGTCGAACACCTCGCGGAACTCAGCGACTCGCCGCATCGGCTCATGGTCCATGCCCTGACCCTAAGCGCTTCGCGCGACGTCCGATCAACGTCACCGCGAAGTAGCGCGGGGGCGGAAGGTCGTCTCCGGCCTTGGGCAAAATCTCAAGCACAGGCCGGAACCGGAGCAGAATCTCCGCGTCTATGGCCAGTTTGGCCTGCGCCTCACCTGTGAGCCGGCCCGAAACGCAGCGATCGCCCGAGCTGAGCTCGGGCGATCATGTACGAAGTGTGTCCGAGGGGGGACTTGAACCCCCATGCCCATCACTGGGCACTAGCACCTCAAGCTAGCGCGTCTGCCTATTCCGCCACCCGGACTTGGTGCCTGCACGTGGGACCGTCATCCCGCGTCGGCTCAGTAAGGTTAGCAAACTCTGCGGGGTGCGTCATACCAAGAATCCACGCCGTCTCGGAAGCGGCTGAAGATGGGGGCGCAGGGGGCTCGGGATGGGGCGCTCATGGGGCGGAGCAGAGGGTCCGTGGGCGGTTGGGTGCGCTTTGGTGGCAGAGCTGTTGGTGAATTTCTGGGACTCAGGTGAAAAGCCCTTGCGGCAACGTTGGGTGCTGCTACGGTTACGGACCGTTGAGGGGTGAGTCCATGGACCGGCCTCACGACGTGAGGCCGGTTCTGGAGTGGAGGTCACGTGACGCGCACGGCGGTTCATCAGACGGGGGCCATCGCCCTCGCTGGATGCCGCCTGCGCGTGACGACCCCGGCCCAGGACGTGGACACCGATCGGGCGAGCCGGATGGCGCGGTTCGCGGCCGGTGCCCGTCACGTGTTCCTGCGAGCGGTCACGGCCGGCGCCCTGGTGGTCGCCGGCTGGCTGCTCACCGTCCTGTTCGGCATGCTCGGCGCCGCTCCGGCGGCCGCGGACGCCTCCGCGGCGACGGCCACGGCCACCGCCGGGGGAGAGCGGACCTCAGGCCTCTCCGTGACCGACGCCCTCACGGCGTCGGACAACGCCGAGGCCATGGCCGGTCGCACGGTCGACGGCCTCAACAGCCAGCAGGATCCTGGCCTTCCAGCACGGTCCACCGCCGGAAAGATCCTGGACACCGATGGTCTGGTGCCCAACGGTGGTGGCAGTGGCCCGTTCGGGCCCGTCTCCGGGGACGTCGCGCGGTCGGAGTACGACCCGCGGCTTCAGGCCGGGCGCGCTCCACTGACGCGCCTGCTTCCCCCCGTCGTTCGCACAGCGGCGGACGACCCTTCTTTCTCACCTGACTGATTCTCATCACCGGACACCGCCCGGCGTGCTCACATCACGAACAACGCGTTCACGGCACCGCGAAACGGTCCTGCGAACGCGTGAAAGCCGGCGGTCTCTTTCCCGAAATGCAAAGCGGCGGAGCGTGGCCTGAATTTCCCTCCGCCCGCGGGTGAACACGTCAGTTCAACTTGTTCGCGAACCCGAGGTCTCCGCTGTGCGTGAAACCTCGCACGGCCTCGGGCTGCCCGCGAACCGTTCAGGTATCCCCCCAAGAACCACTAGGAGCATCCATCATGCGTACGTGGGCGAAGGCTTCCACCCCGGCGGCTCTGCTCGCCGTGGCCGTCATGTCGTTCGGCGGCAGTAGCACGGCGCTGGCCGACACCTCCGGTGACGGGTCCATCGGCGGCGGCAACCAGGTCAACCTGCCGATCTCGCTGCCGATCGACATCAGCGGCAACTCCATCGCCGCGGTCGGCTCGTCCGAGGCGTCCTCGCAGGGCGGCGCGGAGGTCGTCAACCCGGGCGGTTCCGGCTCGGGCGGCAACCGTACGTCGGGCGACGGCAGCGTCCTCGGCGGCAACCAGATCAACGCGCCGATCAGCATCCCGGTCAACGCCTGCGGCAACGCCGTCTCGCTGATCGGCAAGTCCGACGCCGGCTGCAAGGGCGGCGCGAGCGTGCGCCACCAGGGCAAGGGCGGCGGCTCGGGCGGCAACCGTACGTCGGGCGACGGCAGCGTCCTCGGCGGCAACCAGATCATCGCGCCGATCACCGCCCCGCTGAACGCCTGCGGCAACTCCGTGGCGATCTTCGGCGACGCGACCGCGGGCTGCAAGGGCGGCGCCACGGTCAAGCAGTCCGGCGACGGCGGTGGCGCGGGCGGCAACCGTACGTCGGGTAGGGGCAGCGTCCTCGGCGGCAACCAGGTGGTCGCGCCGATCACCGCGCCCGTCAACGTCTGCGGCAACGCGGTGGCCCTGGTCGGCCGTGCGTTCGCGGGCTGCACCGGCGGCTCGAAGGTCGGCGACGGCGGCCACAAGCACCACTACCACGCCCGCCACAAGGCCCCGCGCTCGGCGGGCAACGACACCGACGGACGCTTCGGCGCCGGCAGCGGCAACCAGGTCATCGCCCCGATCAGCCTGCCGATCGACGCCTGTGGCAACTCCGTGGGCAACGCCATCGCCGGCTGCTCGGGCGGCGCCACCGTCCACCAGAGCGGCTCCGGCGGCGCGGGCGGCAACCGCACGTCGGGCGCCGGTGGGGTGCTGAGCGGCAACCAGGTGGTCGCCCCGATCACCGCGCCCGTCAACGTCTGCGGCAACGCCGTGGCCCTGATCGGCCGCGCGTTCGCCGGCTGCAAGGGCGGCGCCACGGTCAAGCAGTCCGGCAGCGGTGGCGCGGGCGGCAACCGCACGTCGGGCGCCGGTGGGGTGCTGAGCGGCAACCAGCTGATCGCGCCGATCACCGCGCCGATCAACGTCTGCGGCAACGCCGCGGCCGTCCTGGGCGACGCCGCCGCCGGCTGCCTCGGCGGGGCGAACGTCGGCAAGGCCGGTTACGGCGGCCACGGCGCCCCGTCCCCCCGCTTCGTCCGTTCGAACGCCAAGGTGGCCGACGCCAAGGGCGGGCTCGTGCCCGTCGCCGGCCTGCCGGGGATGCAGGGTGACGACCTGCCGGTCGGCGTCGCCCAGCTGCCCGTCGTCGGCGACGTCTCCCAGACGCTCGGCCTGCCCGCGCTTCCGGGCCTGCCCGGGATGCCCAGCCAGCCGGTGATGCCGCAGCAGCCGCAGCTGCCGAAGAAGGCGGCCCCCGCCAAGCCGAAGAAGCACGCCCACGCGGCCCCGGTCGAGTCCAAGGGCGCGGCCGCCGTCTCGGCGCTCGAGCCCGCCACCCGTCTGCTGGCCTCCACCCCGGCCGGCGGCGTGGTGACCTCCACCACCCGCACCCTGCCGGTCGGCGACCTGGGGCTGATGAGCGCCGAGCAGCCCGCCGGCGTGACCGGGATGAACTCCGGCTCCCTGCTCGCGCTCGTGGCCGGTGCGATGCTGGCCGCCTCCGCGACGCTGTTCGCGTCGGCCCGCCGGTTCCGGTTCGGCCGCAAGTAAGGATCAGGAACGACGAAACACCGTATGACTCCCGCTCACAGCCTGTGAGCGGGCAGCTGTGAACGCTTTGCCCGTTCCGGGGGCGCGGCCCGGGGCGGGCAAAGCCATGTGGGCGCTCAAAGCGTGCGGCGCACCCGCATGATCTTGCGTCGCAGCCGCACGTGACGGCTCCCGTCGGGGTGGACGCGTACGCGCGCGAGCTCCCACTGACCGTACTCTGCGTGTTCGGTCAGCAGTTGACGTGCTGCTTCGCGAGTGAGGTCGCGCGGAATGAAGATATCCATGTAGGAGTAGTCGAGCACAACGATTAGTCTCCAGGGTGAGTCAGGGCGCCATGCCGCTCGATGGGCCTTATTCTGCGTGCTTGTGGGTGGACCCGGAAGCTAGTGGGTAGCCCGGGGGAAGGAAAAATCCGCGAGTCGGGTTACCTTTCAGTCTGTGCCGACTCCCGGCAGGGGGATTTGCAAGCGAACAGCGAGGTAGGAAGCAGCGTGCCAGCCAACAACGGCAGCGCCGGCGGAACACGCCTGGTGATCGTCGAGTCGCCCGCCAAGGCGAAGACGATCGCGGGGTACCTCGGGCGCGGCTACATCGTCGAATCGAGCATCGGTCACATCCGCGACCTACCGGAGAAGGCCGACGACATCCCGGAGAAGTTCAAGGAGTTCCCGTGGGCTCGCCTGGGTGTCAACGTCGAGCACGAGTTCGAGCCGCTGTACGTCGTCAACCACGACAAGAAGTCCCAGGTCGCCAAGCTGCGGCAGCTGCTGAAGGACGCCGACGAGCTCTACCTGGCCACTGACGAGGACCGCGAGGGCGAGGCCATCGCCTGGCACCTGCGCGAGGTGCTCAAGCCGAAGGTCCCGGTCCACCGCATGGTGTTCCACGAGATCACCCCGCAGGCGATCAGGGACGCCGTGTCCAACCCGCGCGACCTCAACCTCCGCCTCGTCGACGCCCAGGAGACCCGGCGCATCCTCGACCGCCTCTACGGCTACGAGGTCAGCCCCGTGCTGTGGAAGAAGGTCAAGCGCGGGCTGTCGGCCGGCCGGGTGCAGTCGGTGGCGACGCGGCTGGTGGTGGAGCGTGAGCGTGAGCGCATGGCGTTCACCTCCGCCCATTACTGGGACCTGCAGGCGCTGTTCGACACGGGCAAGGCCGAGGAGCGGCCGCGCGACTTCACCGCCACGCTGACCGGCGTCGACGGCAGGCGGGTGGCGCAGGGCCGCGACTTCGCCAGCACCGGGCAGCTCAAGAACGCCGACGTGCTCCACCTGTCGGAGGCCGCCGCAGGGGAGCTGGCCGGCCGGTTGCGGGGCGTGTCGTTCGCGGTCAGGTCCGTCGAGCGCAAGCCGTACACCCGCAAGCCGTACGCGCCGTTCCGGACGACCACGTTGCAGCAGGAGGCCAGCAGGAAGCTGGGGTTCTCCGCGAAGTACACGATGCAGGTCGCCCAGCGCCTCTACGAGAACGGCTTCATCACCTACATGCGTACCGACAGCATCACGCTGTCGGAGACGGCGGTGGCGGCCGCGCGCTCGCAGGCCATCAAGCTGTACGGCGCCGCGTACGTGCCCGACAAGCCGCGCGTCTACTCCAGCAAGGTCAAGAGCGCGCAGGAGGCGCACGAGGCGATCCGGCCGTCGGGCGAGGAGTTCCGCACTCCGGGCGAGACCGGCCTGTCGGGCGACATGTTCCGCCTGTACGAGCTGATCTGGCAGCGTACGGTGTCGTCCCAGATGAAGGACGCGGTCGGCGAGTCGGTCACGGTGAAGGTCGGCGGGCGGTCGACGGGCGGCGAAGACGTCGAGTTCAGCGCGTCCGGGCGGACGATCACGTTCTACGGCTTCCTGAAGGCGTACGTCGAGGGGGCCGACGACCCGTCGAGCGACCGTGACGACGCCGAGAAGCGGCTGCCCAACCTGGCCGAGGGCGACGCGCTCAGCGTGACCCGGCTCGACGTGGCCGGCCACTCCACCAAGCCGCCCGCGCGCTACACCGAGGCGTCGCTGGTCAAGGAGCTGGAAGACCGCGAGATCGGGCGGCCTTCGACGTACGCCTCGATCATCGGCACGATCCTCGACCGCGGCTACGTGTTCAAGAAGGGCACGGCGCTGGTGCCGTCGTTCCTGGCGTTCGCCGTGGTCAACCTGCTGGAGCAGCATTTCGGCGAGCTGGTCGACTACGCCTTCACCGCCGAGATGGAGAAGGTGCTCGACGACATCGCCAACGACCGGGCGGAGCGGCTGCCGGAGCTGCAGCGGTTCTACTACGGCTCCGACGGTGACGAGGGTCTCAAGGAGATGGTCACCGACCTCGGCGACATCGACGCCAAGGAGATCAGCTCCTTCCCGATCAAGGGCACCGACATCGTGCTGCGGGTCGGGCGTTACGGCCCGTACCTCGACAGGGACGGCGCCCGGATCAACGTGCCCGAGGACATGACGCCCGACGAGCTGACGGCGGAGAAGGCCGAGGAGCTGTTCTCGCGGCCGACGGGCGACCGCGAGCTGGGGCACGACCCGGTGACCGGTCACATGATCGTGGCCAAGGACGGCCGGTACGGCCCTTATGTGACGGAGATCCTTCCGGAGCCGCCGGCCGACGAGACGCCGAAGAAGCGGACGAAGAAGGCCGACGCGCCCAAGCCGCGCACGAGCTCGCTGTTCAAGTCGATGTCGCTCGACACCATCACGCTGGAGGACGCGCTCAAGCTGCTGTCGATCCCGAGGGTCGTGGGGGAGCTGGAGGGCGAGGAGGTCATGGCGTACAACGGGCGATTCGGGCCGTACGTGAAGAAGGGCACCGACTCCCGTTCGCTGGCCTCCGAGGACGAGCTGCTGACGGTCACCATCGAGCAGGCGAAGGAGCTGTTCGCGCAGCCGAAGCAGCGCGGCCGGCGCGCGGCCGCCGCGGCGCCGCTGCGTGAGCTGGGCGACGACCCGGCCTCGAAGAAGCCCGTGGTGGTCAAGGAAGGCCGTTTCGGCCCGTACGTCACCGACGGTGAGACCAACGCGTCGCTGCGCAAGGGCGACACGGTGGAGGACATCACCATCGAACGGGCGGCCGAGCTGCTGGCCGAGCGCCGCGAGCGCGCTCCCGCGCCGAAGAAGACGACGGGGCGCAAGGCTCCGGCGAAAAAGACGACGGCGAAGAAGCCGGCCACGAAATCGTAAGTAGCATCAAGATGTGTTCGTCCTGATCTTCCTGGGCGGTGGTCTGCTCGCGCACGCCTACCTGTGGTGGCGGCTGGTGCGGCAGACCACCGGGCCGGGGCGCCTGCGCAGGGCGCTGACCCTCTGCCTCGTGGTGCTGTTCGCCATGCTCGTGGCGACCTTCGTGGGCGCCCGGACAGGGCTGGAGGGCTGGCTGGTCTGGGCGGGCTACATCTGGGTGGCGGTGATGTTCTACCTCGCGGTGATCCTCATCACGCTGGAGATCCCGCGGGCGGTGGCGGCGGCGTTCCTCCGCGCCCGCTCGCGCCGCTCGCCGCCCGTCGCGGTGCCCGCTCTCGCGGGTCCGGGGCCGGAGCGGCCCGAGGCCCTCACGGGGACAACGCCGGAGCAGGCCGAGCCCATCACAGGACCCGCGCCGGAGCAGCTCGCGGAACGTGACCTTCCCGCGGTTCCTGACCGACGGCTCTTCCTCGCCCGCACCGTCGCCTTCGTGGCGGGGGCAGGGGCGCTGGGCACGGTCGGGTACGGCCTTTCGAGCGCGCTGGGCGACCCGGTGATCGAACGGGTCCAGGTCACACTGCCGAGGCTCGACCCGCGGCTGAGCGGCCTGCGGTTCGCCGTGGTGAGCGACGTCCACCTGGGGCCGCTGACGGGCATCGGGCACACCGAGCGCATCGTCCGCATGATCAACGGCCTGGAGGCCGACGTGGTGGCGATCGTGGGCGACCTGGTCGACGGCTCGGTGGCGCGGCTGGGGCCGCTGGCCAGGCCGCTGCGGCACCTGGAGTCGCGTTACGGGGCCTTCTTCGTGACCGGCAACCACGAGTACTTCGCGCCCGAGGGCCCCGGCGAGTGGATCGAGGAGCTGGGCGAGCTCGGCGTACGCTCGCTGCGAAACGAGCGCGTGGAGATCAGGCACCAGGGCGCCGTGCTCGATCTGGCCGGGGTCAACGACGTCGGCGGGGCCTCCGTGGGCGATCCGCCCGACTTCGCCAAGGCGCTCGGCGGGCGCGACCCTCGCCGCTCGTCGGTGCTGCTGGCCCACCAGCCGATCCAGGTCTCCGAGGCCGCCCGCCACGGCGTCGACCTGCAGTTGTCCGGCCACACCCACGGCGGTCAGCTGGCGCCGTTCAACCTGGTCGTGGGGTTGCAGCAGCCGGTGGTGTCGGGGCTCGCGCGGTTCGGCGGCACCCAGGTGTACGTCACCAGGGGCGCCGGATTCTGGGGCCCGCCCGTACGCGTGGGCGCGCCGCCCGAGATCACCATGCTGGAATTGGAAAGCTGACTTTTGGTAATGGAGTAGTCACGCATCGCCATTCTGGCGTAGTATCCGTGCGGATACTCTCAGGAGGTGGCATGGTCTCCTCGCCCATGGAAGAGGCGCTGCGGCAGGACATCGCGCCGTGGGCCAGAAGCGGCGGGCTGCTGCTCAGGCAGGCCAGGAGGGCGGCGAGCCTCAACCAGAAGGCCCTGGCCAGCGTGAGCGGCACGTCCCGCACGACGCTGTCGGCGTACGAGCACGGCAGGAAGTCCCCGACGCTCGAGACGGCGGGGCGCATCCTCGACGCGGCCGGGTTCCGGCTGACGCTGGAGGCCAAGGTCGAGTGCGCGACGCTGGCGACCCGCGACGGGCGCGCGTTCCACGTGCCGAGCCGGCTGGGGCGGCTGCCGGTCGCGGCGGCGCTCGGTGTCGCGCGGATCGGCGGCCGGTCCTACGACCTGGCCGACCGCGGCGAGCGGCGGGCCGCCTACACCGCGCTGCTGTGCGAGGGCGGGCCGGAGGAATTGCTCGCTCACGTCGACGGTGTGCTGCTCGTCGAGTTGTGGGACGAGCTCGCGCTGCCGGAGGAGATTCGCGGCGCATGGCGGCCATTGGTGGAAGAGGCGCGGGAAGAGGCCGGAGTTATGAATTGATGATGTTTTTGTGTGCCTATTCCAGGTGTGTGACCTGCGCCCGTGCCCGTTCCCGTAATACCCTCAGCCCCGAGCAACCGGGAATATCCGGCTCCTCGCTAGTCTGCCCGCCTCTGCTCCCCACCTGGATACGCTGAAATCATGACTGCCCCTGGCCGTAGCCGCCCGACTCACGTGCTGGCCAATGCGCCGTTCCGACGGCTGTGGACGGCCATGTCGGTGTGCAGTCTGGGCGACTGGCTCAACCTGCTGGCCCTGACCGCGCTGGCCGGCAATCTCACCGAGGGCGACTACCGCGTGCAGTCGCTGGCCGTCGGCGGCGTGTTCGTCGCCAAGATGTTGCCCGCCGTGCTGCTCGGGCCGCTCGCCGGGGTGTTCGCCGACCGGTTCGACCGGCGGCTGACGATGGTCACGGCCGACGTGGCCAGGTTCGCCGTGGTGTTGTCGATCCCGTTCGTCAACAGCTACCAGTGGGTCATCATCGCGACGATCCTGGTCGAGTGCGTCAACCTGTTCTGGGTCCCGGCCAAGGACGCGACGGTGCCCAACCTGGTGCCGAAGAGCCAGCTCGAGTCGGCCAACCAGCTCAACCTCCTGGTCACGTACGGCACCGCGCCGGTCGCGGCCCTGCTGTTCGCCGCGCTGTCGGTGGCGGGCGACCTGGTCACGGGGCTGGTGCCGTTCTTCGACGGCCGCGACGCGACCAGCGTGGCGCTCGTCGTCAACGCCTGCGCCTACCTGGTCTCCGCCGTGCTGATCTTCACGCTGCGCGACATCCCGCGGCGTGACGGCGCGATCTCCACGCCCTCGGTGCTCAAGCAGGTGTTCGAGGGCTGGCGGTTCGTGGGCGGCAACCGGCTGGTGCGCGGGCTGATCATCGGCATGCTGGGCGCGTTCGCCGCGGGCGGCGCGGTGGTGGGCGTGGCCAAGATCTACGTGGCGGCGCTCGGCGGTGGCGACGCGGCGTACGGCGTGGTGTTCGCGGCGGTCTTCGTCGGCATGGCGCTCGGCATGTTCTTCGGGCTGCGCCTGCTGAGCGGGCTGTCGCGGCGGCGGCTGTTCGGCCTGGCCATCACCGTCGCCGGGCTGGTGCTCGTCGCGATCGCGCTGGTGCACAACCTGGTGATCGTGGTCATGCTGACCGTGGCGCTGGGGGCGTGCGCGGGCATCGCCTGGATCATCGGCTACACGCTGATCGGGCTGGAGGTCGAAGACGCGCTGCGGGGCCGTACGTTCGCGTTCCTGCAGTCCACGGCTCGGGTGACGCTGCTGCTGGTGGTCGCCGTGGCCAACCCGCTGGCGGCCCTGTTCGGCGTGCACGAGATGGGCCTCGGCCAGCTGACCTACCGCTTCGACGGCACCAACCTGGTGCTGGTCGTCGGCGGGGCGCTGGCGGTGGGCGTCGGCGTGCTCGCGCTGCGGCACATGGACGACCGCAAGGACGTCTCCCTGGCCGCCGACCTGATCGCGGCGGTGCGCGGCGAGCGCTTCCCGGCCGAGGCGCCCGAGCACGTGCCCGGGCTGTTCGTGGCCTTCGAGGGCGGCGAGGGGTCGGGTAAGACCACCCAGTCGCGCCTCATCGCGATCTGGCTGCGCGACCAGGGCTACGACGTCGTCCAGACGCGCGAGCCGGGCTCCACCAAGATCGGTATGCGGCTGCGGGCGATCCTGCTCGACGCGGCCGAGCGCGGGTTGTCGGCGCGCGCCGAGGCCCTGCTGTACGCCGCCGACCGCGCCGAGCACGTCGAGAAGGTGATCCGGCCGGCCCTCTACCGCGGCTCGCTCGTGGTCACCGACCGCTACGTCGACTCCTCGCTGGCCTACCAGGGCGCCGGGCGGGCCCTCGACCCCGAAGACGTGTCCAAGATCAACGCTTGGGCGACCGGCGGCCTGGTGCCGCACCTCACCGTGCTCATCGACACGCCGCCCGAGGTGGGGCTGACCCGGCTCGGCGGTGCCGCCGACCGGATCGAGTCCGAGCCGCTGGAGTTCCACGAGCGGGTGCGCAAGGAGTTCCGGGCGCTGGCGGCGAAGGCTCCCGAGCGCTACCTCGTGGTCGACGGCACCCAGCCGCAGGACGCCATCACCCGCCAGATCCAGGACCGCGTCCGCGAGATCCTGCCCGACCCCGTCCCCCACGAGTCTGAAGACGCCACGGGCACGATGCCCGCCATCCGCGACTAGCCTTCGAACAGCAGTCTGGCCACCGCGTTGAGGGTCATGGCGATGCCGATGCCGCCGACGGTCCAGCCGAGCAGCCGCGCGATGTTCCTGGTCAGCCAGTCGTTGATGCGTTGCAGCAGTGGCTCCACCGCGCGGTGGGCGGTCAGGCGGGCGACGGTCAGCACGATCGCCGGGAGCGTCATCACCAGGCAGTATCCGGCGAGCGCGACCCCGGCGACCGGCCAGCTCAGGTCGCCGCCGGCGATCAGGCCCACGGCGGCGAGGTAGGGCAGCATCGTGGCCACCTCCAGCAACGCCGCCACCACCGCCAGGCTCATCAGCGCGCCCGCGCTGCCGCTGCCCGACATCGCCCTGGCCCGCCACCGCTGCACCTTGCCCGGCTTGCCCTCCTGCCGCCGGGCGCCGGCCTCCAACCAGTAGCTCAACGCGACGATCGCGAGGCCCAGGACGAGTTGTCCTCCTTTGAGGTGGAGCGACGGGATGCCGGCGAGGGCTTCGCGTACCGCGACCAAGGCAGCGTCGGCGCCCAGCGTGAGCAGCACGCCCACGCCGAAGTAGAACACCGCCACCGTCGTCAGGTAGACGGCGATGCGGCCCGGGCGCAGGCGGCCTGGGGTCAGCAGCAGCCAGACGGGGATCAGGAGTGTGCCGAAGCTGGTGCTGTCGATCAGCCCGAGCCCGGCCAGCATCAGCGCGAGCGCCGGCGTCATGTGGCCGCTCCCCGGTCGAAGAGACGGGAGATGTACGCGGTGAGGGCGCCGTGGATGCCTGCCGCGTCGTAGCGGTCGCCCGTCACGGCGTGGTGCAGGCTCAGACCGTCCGCGAACGCGACCAGTGCCGCCGCCTCCCTCGCCGGGTCGACCGTGGTGTCCAGCTCGCCGGCGCGCTGGGCGGCCGCCAGGACTTCTGCGGCGCCGCCGATCAGGTCGGCGGTGGCGGTCTGGTGGATGGCGGCCATCTTCGGGTTGGTCAGCGAGGCCTGGACGAAGTTGAGCCAGACTCTGAGCTCGCGTTCCCGTTCCTGGTCGAGAGGCAGGAGCGTCTCCATCAGGCGCGTCAAGAAGTCGCGTATGGGGGTGGTCGGCTGGACCTGGCGTACGCGCTCGATGGCGCGCTGGTAGACGTGCTCGATGCCGAAGATCAGCAGCTCGTCCTTGGAGCGGAAGTATCGCTGCACCAGACCCACGGACACGTCCGCCGCGGTCGCGACGTCGGCCAGGGTGGTGCGGATGATCCCGCGGTCGGCGAGGGTCCTGATCAGGGCTTCGGCGATCTGCAGGCGCCGGGTGTCGGCGTCGGCGTGCTTGGTCATGGAAAAATATTATCGTAATATTTTTTTCCCACGGAGACAGCAGCACGGCGTTCAGGAGGTCTTCGGGCGGGTCGGCCGGGATCGCTGCAGGCTGCCGGTCGGGGCGGTACTCGGCCGCGTTCCCGTGCCGCCCTGGTCGGGACGTGGCGGGCGTCGGTGGCGGCTAGCCTTGGCTCGTGACGGTTTTCGATGACCTCGTCGGGCAGGACCACGCGGCGGCCGTGCTGTCGCGGGCCGCGGCGGCGGCCGGCGAGGTCGTCGCGGGCGGGCGGGGCGCCGGAATGACGCACGCCTGGCTGTTCACCGGCCCGCCGGGCTCCGGTCGCGAAGAGGCCGCGCGCGCCTTCGCCGCGGCGCTGATGTGCCCCGATGGCGGCTGCGGCCACTGCGACCAGTGCCACCAGATGCTCATCGGCTCACACCCCGACCTGGAGACCGTACGTCCTGAGGGCCTGTCCTACAGCGTCAGGCAGACCCGCGAGCTGATCCTGCGGGCGGCAGGGGCGCCCACGCAGGGGCGGTGGCGCGTCATCCTCTTCGAGGATGCCGACCGGGCCACGGAGGCCGCCGCCAACGCCCTGCTCAAGGCCATCGAGGAGCCGCCGCCGCGTACGGTCTGGCTGCTGTGCTCGCCCTCGCCCGACGATCTGATGATCACCATCAAGTCGCGGTGCCGGCTCGTCACGCTGACCACTCCCGCCACCGAGGCGGTCGCCCACGTCCTGGCCACCCGCGGCAACGTGCCGCCGGACATCGCCACTTTCGCCGCACGGGCCGCCCAGGGCCACATCAGCCGCGCGCGGGCGCTGGCGCTCGACGAGGACGTCAGGCGGCGCAGGGAGGCCGTGCTGGCCATCCCGCGCTCGCTGACCGGCGTCGGCGAGTGCGTCTCGGCCGCCGAGCGGCTGGTGAAGACGGCCGAGGACGAAGCAGCCGCCGCCACGGCCGCGCTCAACGAGAACGAGACATCCGAGCTGCGCAAACTGTACGGAGAGGGCTCCACAGGCAAGGGGCTCAACCGGGGCCTCGTCCGCGGCGGCGCGGGGGCGCTGAAGGAACTGGAAGACCGGCAGAAGTCGCGGGCCACCCGGCTCAAGCGCGACTCGCTCGACGCGGCGCTGCTGGAGCTGGTGTCGTTCTACCGCGACGTGCTGGCGATGCAGTTCGGGGCGGAGGTCGAGCTGGCCAACGACGACCTCCGCTTCGACCTCGACCAGCTGGCCAGGTCCTCCACCCCCGAGGAGACGCTGCGCCGGATCGACGCGATCATGCAGTGCCGCGAACGGCTGGCGGCCAACGTCAACCCGCAGATCGCCGTCGAGGCGATGATGCTGGCTCTGCGTCCCTGAGCTTCCCGAAGCAGCAGATCCGGCCGACAGGCGTCTCTGGTACGTGGAAGTCGAACTACTCACCCAACGCGAAGCCCTGGCGCGGGAGCGCGTCGACATAGCGTCGATCTTCGCCGAGCATCACGTCGGCCTCGTGCGACTGGCGCTCCTGATGGTCGGCGACCAGGCGAGCGCCGAAGACGTCGTTCAGGAGGCGTTCGCGCGCACGCACGCCGGCCGGGCCAGGATGCGCGACGCCGACAAGGCCCTGGCCTACGTGCGCTCCGCCGTGCTCAACGGGTGCCGGTCGGTGTTGCGCAGGCGGGCGACGGTGTTCCGGCGGGCGGTGCCGTACGAACCGCCTGTCTGGTCGGCGGAGAGCGCCGTGCTGCTGGGCGAGGAGCGGCGCGAGGTGCTGCGCGCGCTGCAGGAGCTGCCGGGCCGGCAGCGGGAGGCCCTGACGCTGCGCTACTACTTCGACCTGTCCGACCAGGAGATCGCCGACACCATGGGGGTCGGCGCCAGCACGGTCAGATCCACGATCGCACGAGGGCTGGCCGCCCTCGCCCGAGCACTTGGGGAGGACTCATGAGCAGCCCGGTGGAAGACCGCCTCCGTGAGGCTCTGGCCGACGCGGGGGCGAGCCTCGACGTGAGCACGCTGCGCCCGCTGCGGGCGCCGGAGCGGCGCCGCTTCCAGATGGATCTCCGGCTCGTGGCCGCCGCGGCGGTGGTCGTCGTGCTCGGGGGAGCGGCCGTGGGGCTGGGCGGTCCCGGTGACGAAGACCGCGCGGTGGCCGCGAACCCGCCGTCGCCCGCGCGGGAGGCGTCCGTCTTCCTCTGCGGGGCGTCGGCACCCAAGGAGCCGCCGTGTCAGGGCCGCAACATCACGCCACTGCAGACGAAGGCGGTCGAGGCGGAGCTGGAGCGGCTTCCGCAGATCGAGACGGTGCGCTACGTCCCTCGGTCCGTCGCCCACGCCGCCTTCCGCAAGAGCTTCGCGCACAACCAGGCGCTGCTGGACGCGGTGAAGGTCACCGACCTGCCCGAGTCGTTCCGGGTGACGGTCAAGAAGGGGGGCGCGCAGCAGGTCCGCGAATCGCTCACGCGAATGCCGGGGGTCCTGAGCATCGTCGAGCAGGCGGCTCCGAGCTCGGCGGCCGACGATGTCAGCGTCTTCCTGTGTCAGCGGGGGGTGATCCTGCGCGAGTGCGGCGCGAAGTACACGACCGACGATGGCGGCTCCACCCGGGTCACCGAGGCCGGCAAGGCCGCGACGGAGGCGCAGAAGGCGTCCGTCAGGCAACTGATCGACTCGATGCCGGAGGTCGAGACCTATGTCTTCGAGGATCAGGCCACGGCGTACGAGAACTTCCGTCGTCAATACCAGGACAAGAAGGAGCTCCTGGCGAAGATGAGAGAGGCCGACATGCCGGAGTCGTTCCGGCTCAAGCTGCGCGACGACGCGGCGTGGGCCGACGTGCTGCGTGAGCTGCGGCGACAGCCCGGCGTGGCCCGGGTCGTCAACCAGCGCTGCCTGGCCGATCGGTCGGTGTTGTCGCAGCAGTTCGGGCTCAGCCTGCCGGAGAGCAAGGTGTGTCCCGTGGGCAAATGATCTGTCTGCCGGCGCCCATGGCCACGTAATGTGGCAAAGAAGGCCGTCAGTAACCCCCACAGGCCGGTCAGGAGGCGAGCTCTAGCCCATGGGAATGATCATGGCCGTGAGCTTCACCCGCTACGGGAGGCTCTACTACCTCGATCCGGGCGAGCACACCCCCAAGGTGGGCGACAAGGTGCTCGTCCCCACGGACTCCGGTCCGGAGGTGGCGGAGTGCGTGTGGTCGCCGCAGTGGACCAGCGAGGACATCGACGGGCTGCCGGTGTGCGCCGGGCTCGCGGGCGAGGAGCACCTCGCCCGCGACGAGGCCAACAAACGCCGCCGGGCGGAGGCGCGGAGTGTGTCCAAGCGGCTGATCAAGCGGCATGAGCTGCCGATGAAGGTCGTCGGCATCGACTTCCTCGACCAGGACAACGTCTACACGGTGTACTTCTCGGCTCCGCACCGCGTCGACTTCCGCGCTCTCGTCCGCGACCTGGCCCGCAACCTCCGGGCCCGCGTCGAGCTGCGCCAGATCGGGCCGCGCGACGAGGCGCGGCTCCAGGGCGGCATCGGGCCCTGCGGGCGCGACCTGTGCTGCGCCACGTTCCTGAAGGACTTCGAGCCGGTGTCCGTACGCATGGCCAAGGACCAGGACCTCCCCGTCAACCCGCTGCGGATCGCCGGGGCGTGCGGGCGGCTGATGTGCTGCCTGAAGTACGAGCATCCGCTGTACGTCGAGACCCGCAACAGAATGCCCCGGGCGGGAAGCCGCGTGAGCACCCCGCAGGGGGACGGAACGGTGCTGGGCCACAACGTGCCGTCCGACACGGTGACGGTCCGCCTCGACGACGGCGGACGCCGGTGCGCCTGCCCCTCGGCGTCGGTGTGCTCGCCGCGCATCCAGCACGACAAGATGTACGGCTCCGACTAGGCTCCGCCGTCCCTGCCCGAAGGCCGGGGGTCTGCTCCCCTCCGAAGACGTACGAGCCTGGGCGCGGCTGACTCCGCGCCGGCGAACCTGCTGGCCACACCATCCGGCGCAGCGCCGGATGGTGTGGCGGCCGGATATCCGGTGGCAGAGGTGGCATCCGATGGTGGAGGATCTGTCCTGCCATCGGTGGATCGATGGGAGCGAGAACCCCTCTGGCTCCTGTAGACTCTTTCCCGCTGCACATGCACGCCGCCTTAGCTCAGTCGGCCAGAGCACTTCACTCGTAATGAAGGGGTCTGGGGTTCGAATCCCCAAGGCGGCTCCAGGTCAAAGGCCCTTCGCGATGATCGCGAGGGGCCTTGTGCGTGGCCGTACAGCAACCGCCTGCCGTGTACTCGACTACACCGGCGGCACTCTGGTGATGCCCATGACTGTCCTGGTTGAGCAGTACTGGCACGAGATCAGCACGGGCCTCGCCCAACATGACATTCCGGTACGGCACTTCGTCCTCCACGCTGACCAGGACACCCTTCGCGGGCGCATCGAGGGGGACACTCTTCTCGGCCCCCTCCCCTCCCCCTTCCGTCTCAAATACCTTGAGCCGTACGCCGAGGCGGCCCGCACGTGGCTACGAGGCCGAGGTGGTCGACACCACGCACCTCACGCCCGCCCAGGCCGCCCTGCAGATCGCAGAGGCCGTCAAAAGCTGAGGTCCGCCCGCCAAGCAAACAGGGCAAGGGCGTCTTCGTCCGGGATCTCAAGGAGGCTCCGGTTGCCGGCGTGCCTGGCGGGTGAGGTGGCCGGGTCGCGTTCCGTCGTACAGCACCTGTCGGCGCGGCCGGCCAAGGTCGAAGAGCAGTTGGCTGCGTCCACGACACGCCGCTCCACGCGTAGGAGGCGGTGACCTTCCGCGCCGGCGACGCGGGCGCCCGTCCGGGCGTTGACGCGGACTCAGCGCCGGATGCCGAGAGGGCAAGGCACGGACTGCGCTGCGGGTGCCGGGTCGCAGGACGCCTGGCTCAGATCAGGCCCAGGGCCAGCATCGCATCGGCCACCCGGCGGAAACCGTCGATGTTGGCGCCGGCCACGTAGTTGCCCGGCATGCCGTACTCCTCAGCTGTCTGCAGGCAACGAGCGTGGATGTCCTGCATGATCTCTTGGAGCCGGCGTTCGGAGAACTCGAACGTCCACGAATCACGGCTGGCGTTCTGCTGCATCTCCAGCGCGCTGGTCGCCACACCGCCCGCGTTGGCCGCCTTGCCCGGCCCGAACGCGACGTCCGCCTCCAGGAACGCCTTGATGCCTTCAGGCGTGGTCGGCATGTTGGCCCCCTCGCCCACCGCGATACAACCGTTGTCGACTAGGAAGGCGGCGTCGCGGCCGGTGATCTCGTTCTGGGTGGCGGACGGCATCGCCACCTCGCAGGGCACCTCCCATACGCTACGGCCCGGCACGAAAATGGCGTGCTCGCCGCGACGTGCCGCGTACACGTCCAGCCGGCCCCGCTCGATCTGCTTGACCTGCTTGAGCAGGTCCAGGTCGATGCCCTTCTCGTCGACCACGTGGCCGGAGGAGTCGGAGCAGGCCACAACCACGCCGCCGAGCTGCTCGACCTTCTCGATGGCGTAGATGGCCACGTTGCCGGAGCCGGACACCACGACCCGCTTGCCGTCGAACGACGTGCCCCGCGCCTTCAGCATCTCCTCGACGAAGAACGCGCACCCGTACCCGGTGGCTTCCGTGCGGACCTGGGCGCCGCCGTACACCAGCCCCTTGCCGGTGATCACGCCGGACTCGTAGCGGTTCGTAATGCGCTTGTACTGGCCGAACAGGTAGCCGATCTCCCGCCCGCCGACGCCGATGTCGCCGGCCGGCACGTCGGTGTACTCGCCGATGTGCCGATAGAGCTCGGTCATGAAGCTCTGGCAGAAGCTCATCACCTCACGGTCGGAGCGGCCCTTCGGGTCGAAGTCCGATCCGCCCTTGCCGCCGCCGATGGGCAGGCCCGTCAGACCGTTCTTGAAGATCTGCTCGAAGCCCAGGAACTTCACGATGCCCAGGTAGACCGACGGGTGGAAGCGCAACCCGCCCTTGTACGGCCCCAGCGCGCTGTTGAACTCCACCCGGAACCCGCGGTTGATCTGCACCTCGCCCCGGTCGTCGATCCACGGCACCCGGAAGATGATCTGCCGCTCTGGTTCGCAGATGCGTTCTATGATCTTGGAATCGGCGTACTCAGGGTGCTTGCCGAGAACCGGGCCGATGCTCTCGAGCACCTCGCGCACGGCCTGATGGAACTCGATCTCCCCTGGGTTGCGGCTCAGGACGTTGTCGTAGATCAACGACAGTTTCTCGTGCAACACGTGCGCTCCAAATTCACCGACGTAGGCCTTCTCACTTTATGCGGCGGAGCATTGTGAACTGGATGTGACCTCCCGTTTCGCCATGGCGGCCCCGTGCCGGCCAGGGCCAGGATCGCCTCGGTGTGGCACAGCCGTGCTGGTCTCGCCAGACGGGGAAGAAATCACCTCAGTGGAGCTCGAGCGCTCCTCATCCGCGGCTGACGACTCACCCACCGTCAAATCCATTCCGGCGATCACCGTCAAAGCCCGTGACCCCCATTTCGGAAGGCTCCTCATTCCCCGCGAGGCAGTGGCCGCCTCCTGTTCCGTGGAGAAGCCCGCCACGACGAGTGCGCCTGGTTGTGGCATCCGGGTAGTAGGTCGCTCTCCCATGCGACGTCACGGCCGGGATGATGATCATCAGTGCTGTCGCGACGGAGATCGCGGCCATCGTCGTCGCCACTCCCGTGGCAGTCCTGTCGGGTGTACCACCTACATGGCGAGCGGCCGGCCGAAACACTCGCGGCTGACGTACGGCGTTGCGCCCGAGCATTCCCAGCAGCCATGGGACGAAGGGGCCCAGCCCGAAAATCAGCAGCGATCCGCTGTAGATGCCTGCCAGGACGCTCAACGCCAGCCCGAAGTCGTCATAAGTGGGTGTCTTCGCGCGTGGACCACGCGATGAGTGCCAGCACCGCCATGCCGACACCTACCGCGACCGCTCCCGGATCAAGGGAAGCGCACTCATCTGATTCTGTCGGCCGCGAGGGGCTGATCTCGCCGCGAGGACTATTGCGCCACTGGCGAATGCTGTGGGCATGCCAAGAATCAGCCCGATGAGAATCATGATCGTGAATCATACGGAGCAACGGCATGCAGTAGTGGGCGATGTTACGGACGGCGTGACAAGACTTGTGGGCGGTCCCCGCCCGTCTCGTATCGACTCCTTGGGAGCCGGTGGTTCGGTCAGGCGATTGCGTTCGTCGGCGCAACTGATCACTTTTGCAGGTTCAGACGGGTCACCGTCAACGCCTGATCGGCCGACTCGAACGCCTGCCACCTCCGTCGTCGACCCGTTCTCTCGCAGAGGGATCACCGGATGCACCGGTCATGCCCGCGAACATCAGTAAGCCTTCCGGGCCCTGCTCCAGGAGGCCCGCGCGACGCCGATGTCCTTGGTTCGACCTTGCGCCCACGAGGCAGGCACCTGGAACGAGGCCGTCCGGCTGACGTCACCGTTCCAGCGCTCCAGAAGTCTCCGGATCACCGCACCCTGGACCGCGAGCGATCCGCCCGTAACCTCGGCAGCGGCTGCCAGGTTTCGCGCTTGATCCGGTTTCATCCCGACGCGACCCATCACGTCGCGACTGGAAACGGGGACGGCAGTACGCATCTATTCATGTAGCAGCGATATATGTCCGAATACGTCCGACCTTGGACACGGACGACGAGGGAAACCCGGGGCGGCGTCGAACCAATGGTCGTCTGGGGGCATCCAATAAGATCACAGCGCCAGAAGGGACTCATGTGATCATCTGGTCGAACGGCACCTTCGGGGCAGGCAACCATGTCACCGTGGATGGGCCCTTCGCTGGGCGACCGAGGCTGCGCAGGACGCAGGGGGCCCTCGCAGCCGTGAGCGTGTTCCAGGCATGGTGATCCGCAAACGCGCCCCACGCTCCACGCGGCGAATCGACGTGACCCGCCTTCCCGACGACGTCGTGGCGCTCATCGACGCCCTCCAGCCTGGTGAGAACTTGGTCCTCACGCGTGACGGCGCGTCGATCGCGACGATCTCCAGCACCGTTGACGTGGTCCAAGGCGCCATCGTCGATCGCGATGCGCCGGATGAGGCCGGCGATCAAGCGCCGATCGACTACGAGAGCGTGACAGTCGTGGCCACCGCGATGGAGCTGTCGACCGCGGCTCGGGTTGCGCTGTCCACCCAGCTCGGGGCGGACTACGTGGTGCTCGATATGCATGCGGCTCCAGCAACGACCGATGTGCTGCTGGTGCCTCCGGGCAGCCCGCAGCTGATCACAGCGCTCCGATCGATGTTCCCGAAAGCTCGCGTCATCGTCACCGAGATCGAGGACCACGAACTCGGAGTCCAGTACCACGGCCCGGTCCGGCGGCTGCTCGACGCCGGCGCTGACGCGTATCTACCTCCGGCGACCCTCCCACTCCTGGCCAGGCAGCTGGACTACACACTGCACCAAGGGCGCGAGCTCGCCGGCGGGGCGGCGACACCACTGCAGATCACACCGACCGTGGAGCCGGCAGATCCGGACGACGAATGACTCCGCGACTCTTCGCTGGACCGTCGAGTTCGGTGCTGAAGCTGTGGACCGGGTTCGCCGTTTCCGGCTTGATGCTCACCGCGCAGCCAAGCCGGCGTCCCAGCGCGTCACGCCGGTACGGCGGGGTGTCCCGGCCTTGCGGGTCGATCACATGACGAAGCCGCGCGGATTCGGTCAGAGCGCCGGATCATGGGCCTCAGATCTCATCCTCGCGGTGCCCATCCGGCGCGTGGATCGGGGACCGCCGCCTCACCAGCACCCGCCGCTAGCGCGGACGTCTCGTTCTGGCACGTCATGATCTACGAAGCCAACCGGCGGCCGGACATGAACGCCGCGTCAGGGCGTCAAGGGCACTCGCCGGGCGCGGACAGTGCGATGGCTGATTCTCCAGCCGTCGTCGCTACGCACCACCGTGTCCTGGTACGTCACACTGCCCGTGGTGCCGTCACTCTTGACGCCGAGGCCCTTGGATTGCGCATGCACCCGGCCGTCGGCCATCTCGATGATCACGATGTTGGTGACGTGATGAGCGACCGGGTTCGCCTCACCCAGGGCGAGCGCGGCCTCCCGCACCGCCGTCAGCCCGGCCAGCACCTGGCCGCCGAGATCGGTGACGTCATAGATCACATCGGGGACGAACAGCTCGTCCAAGGCGCCGAGATCCCCGCTGTCCGTCAGGTGTCCGTGGCGATTGATCAGATCGGTGATGGCCAGCCGGTCCTCCACGGTCAGGGCCATGGCATCCTCCACTTCCCCGTGGGGCTTCCCCCTTCAGGCTGTTACCGTAAACGGGGAGCTCCCCGGATATCAACCGAACGAAAGGCGGATGGTGTGACCGCCGGTCGTGCACGCAGAGCGGACGCCTCGCGCAACGCGACCCTGCTGCTCACCGCCGCACGCGACCTCATCGCCGAGTCAGGTTCCGAGGTGGCGCTGGACGAGGTGGCCCGACGCGCAGGAGTCGGCAACGCCACCCTCTATCGGCACTTCCCGACCCGGGCCGACCTACTCGTCGCCGTGTACGCCGACGAGGTGGCGGCTCTGTGCCGGCAAGTCGCAGACCTGCCCGCAGACCCGGCGGAGGCGCTCTTCTCCTGGCTGGAGTCTTTCGTCGCCCACGTTTCGACGAAACGGCCGCTCGCTCTCACGGCCACGGAGGGCCCCACCGGCCGCCGTACGGAGTTGTTCGACCAGTGGCACAAATCGATCCACTCCGCCGCGACAACCCTGCTCACACGGGCACAGGAGGCCGGCGCCGTACACCCGGAACTCACCGGGACCGATCTCCTGGCCCTCGCCGGCGGTGTGGCCCTCACGGCGACCGACACGGCCCACGCCCGGCGCCTGCTCGCACTCCTCCGCCACGGCGCCGAGACAAGCCGAAGCGGTGGCGCGACCTGTTCTTCAGGCAGCCGGCTCACCAGCTGATGAAGCTCCTCGGCGCAATTGGGGGGGTGCGCTTTCCGATGGTACGCACCCGGTCGCCGCGTCAGGCCCACAGGGCATGGTGAGCCAAACCTGAGCGAACATCCGCATCGTCCGGACATGGATGCCCGAGGGCAAGACCTGGTTCAAGACCATCGGTGGCGCCATGCCCGACTCCTGAGCCCAGTTCTTCAACCCGGCCGAGCCCAAGACCCTGGCCGCACTGATCAAGAACGGGAAGACGAAGGGGAACTACGCCGAGGCGGGTGCGGGTCCGGGAAGGCTGATGGGGGTCGGCCGCTCAGTGGACGCCGTGTGACACCTGGTCTTCTGCCGCGTCCAGCCAGCGCCGATACCAACGGGCGAAGCCGAGCGGCTTTCCGTCGTCGTACAGCGGCTCGAAGCCGGCGCCGTCGGCGGTGCCGTCAGCCCACATCTGGCCCCGCGCCGGGCCAGTGATCACCAGAGCCTCGCGATACGCGCAGCCGAGGTGGCAGAGGTACAGCAGTCCGATCGAATGCCGGGGGTGGCAGACGATCGTGTCGTGCCGCTCCCAGTACGCGTCCTCAGCCGCGTTGAACTCCTCGGTGGAGTCGAAATCCTCCGCCTCTGGCGGCGCGGGCAGCGCGTCGGCCGGATTGAACGCCTCGACATGAGGAAACGGCTGATTCAGGGTGCCCAGGTCGGTGAGGTCGGCGCCGTCGCCCTCCCATTTCCATCGTCCATTCCTGCGTAGCACAGGAAAGAGTCCGTAGGCCGGGCCCGCTCCGCCGCACCCTGCCCGCAGCAGGAAGGACCGATATTCGTCGGGTAGCTCTATCCCGAGCTGGGCTTCCAGATCGGCGAGGTCGTCGGCTCCCAGCGGCGGCCCAAGCTGCCAGCCGTGGTCCGCAGAGCCGAACACCGCACGGGCACCGGGTACGGCGGCCAGCCGCGACAGCCGTTCGGGCACATCTGCCCAGTCGGAATGCGTGACGTCCGGCACCATATAAGAACGAGTGGTCCGCTCCTGGTGATTTGCGCCGCGTCGGAGGCTTGATCGGTAGCGTGTCCGTCGATTCGGTGGCGACCCGCGCCGGCCGATTCTGGCCGCGCCGGTGGAGCCGGTCAGGCGGCGCCTGCTTCGAACATTGTTGTGAGCGCTGCATGCGTCGGGTTGAGCAGCTCGACGGCTGGCCGAGCGATGTGACCGGCGCCTGATCGGTCTCAGCGCTTGGGGCGAGCGATGACGACGTACCTCTCGTCCTGGATCGTGCGGCCCCACAGCGTCGGGTCGGTGAGGTACTCGGTGTCGACCACGTCGGCCAGGCGCTCAAGCGTCTCGATCAGTCGTGCGGCGGTGACGCCGCCGAACCAGGGCAGCTTCGGAGAGCCCGGCGTGTACGTGCCGGCTTCCGCCGAGGTCTGCCAGCGCCCTTCCACGAGCACGAGCCGTCCGCCCGGGCGTAGCAGGCTCAGCCAGCGGGCGAGCGCTTCTGCCGGGGCAGGGAGCGTCCATACGAGGTGGCGTACGACGATCGCGTCGAACGGCCCGCCCACGGCGGCGGGTGGGTCTCCTGCGTCGCCCACCATGAACGGCACCGCGAAGCCCGCTGAGGACAGCTTCCTGGTGGCGAGCTCGATCATGCGAGGGGACAGGTCGACTCCGGCCGGCCGGTGCCCCTGCTGAGCCATGAGCAGAGTCAACGAGCCCGTCCCGCAGCCGAGATCGAGAACGTCGGCGGGCGAGTCAGGGAGCCAATCGGTCAGCCGTTGCGCCCAGGCGGCGTTGACGCGTGGATCGCGAAGCCCGTGGTCGGCCTCATCGTCGAAGGCGTCGGCGGACTCGTTCCAGTAGGCGGCGATGGACGCGAGCTCTGATGCGGGCATGACGCGACTCTCGCAGGTCCCACCGACAAAACCGGGACGCCGATCATCGACAGAAGCCCGGGCCATCTTCGTCGGCCGGACGGGTGCGTACTGCGACCCGGCTCATCGCCCGATCGTCCACCCCGGCCCACCTGTGACAGGCCGGAGGCCCTCTCAGTGAGGGTGAGAGGGCCTGTCGTCGTCAGCCGCGGCCGGCGCTTGCCGCGCCGGTCACGCATACGTTCGACGGGGTCGAGGTGAGGCCGTACTTGGGGCCCCAGTAGATGCGGCCCGTCGCCATGATGCAGCCGCGGGAGATGTTGAGGCGGGCGGTGTGGGTGCGGCCGGTGTACCAGCCGCGGGTAGCCGTCGACTGGAGCTGGCCGTGGCAGGCCCCGTAGTTGTCACTGGGGCGCGCGCAGTGCTTCAACATGATCGTCATGTGCTTCCTGGTGCCCCAGGTGGCGTCCGTGGAGTTGAGATACGCGCAGGCGATGCCCGTGCCGGAGTCGTAGAAGACATGGATGTACGCGGCCTTCAGCATCTCCCGGGTGTAGAGAGGCTGGTGCATCACCCGCCTGCCCGAGCAGGTCGGCAGTTGGCCGGCCGACTGGGCCGAAGCGGCGGTGACCTGCGGCGGGGCCGACGACTGCGCGGTGGCGGCGGTCGGCGAACCGGCCAGCGTGGCGGCGGTGGCGAGGCCGATCATGAGTGATCGCATGACGTCTCCTGTCCGTCTCGCACGGTGTTGTGCGAGCATTGATCGTTCGGTTCGTTGTCAGGTTGGCCAGACGCCGCCGGCGGGGCCAGACGGTGCAATCGGTGGAATGTTGCACCGCTCGTTGAACGGGCCTGCACCTGCGGTTTCACAGTCGTGCGGACAATTGCGCGAAAGGGGCTGCACCGGATGGAGACGTTCGAGGAGCTCGCCGATCGGCTCGCGGAGGCGCTGGACGAGGCCGCGGAGGGCATCCGGGAGGCGTTGCGGTCGCAGGGACGTCCGCAGAAGCACCTCGCCAACCGGGTTCGCGACGCCAGCCCTTCGTTGATCTCGCGGTGGTTGTCCGGATCGCGGCAGCTGGCCGAACGCAACCGGCTGCCCGGCGCGGAGGTGATGCGGGAGATCGCCAAGGTGCTGGACCTGCCCGTCGAGAGGGCACAGGCGCTGGTGGCGCTCGGCGACACGATCGACGGCCTGCGCAAGCGGCTGGAGGCGGACGAACGCGGCTGGCGGGCCCGGGCCGCCGAGCGCCTGAGCCGCCCGGACGGCCCGGCGAGCCCTTCGTACGAGCCGCCGTCAGCGGGCGAGCCGTCGGTCGTCCGCAGGACGGTGTCGCTCATCACCGCGACGGTGGCAGCCGCGGCGGTGGGAGTGATCACCTTCCTGGGCGGGGTGCTGGCGGGACGCGGCTGGGCCCCCGAGGCGGAACCGGTGAACACGACGACGAGCACTCCGGTGGCCACCGAGCGGTGCAGCCCATGGACGGATGCCGGGCAAGGCGTCCAGGTGGAGGCGTGCGTACGGATCCGCGACAGCCGCATGCTCATCAGGACCCGGTTACGCGGCCCGATCGGCATGCGGGCCGACATGATGGTCCAGGCTTATGACACGTTCCTGGAGAAACCGGTGACCAAGGAGCTGAAGTGCCACCAGATGAGCGTCATGGTGGCGGGCCAGGTCCACACCTGTGGCTGGCACGAGATCAGGCCGCCGTACGGGTCCGAGTACAGCGCCCGCGCCGGGTGGCGGCCCGCCGGTGAAGGTGTTTTCGGCGGGTTCGTGGAGAGCGCGGGCGTGCGCTGGTGAACGGGCGTCAGGCGGCGGTGGTGACCTTCCACAGGTAGCCGTCAGGATCGCTGAAGTAACCGAAGTAGCCGCCCCACCCGGCGGCGGCCGCCTCCTTGACCACAGTCCCGCCGGCAGCCGCCGCGGCGCGCATGACCTCGTCCACCGCGTCCCTGGAGTCGGTGACGCAATGGAACGACGAGCCGCGGAACCCGGACCCGCGGGGACGCCGGCGTCCTGCGCCGCCGCCTCCCACGCGTAGAGCGCCAGCGACGAGGAGCCCTCGCCCAGGTCGCATTTGACGAAACCGGGGTAGTCCTGGTCGATCTCGCATCCCAGGCCTTCGGCATAGAACTTCTTGGCGCGAGCGACGTCCTTGACGCCGAGCATGATGGTGGTCACCTGGAGCTTGGTGTTCATGGTGGTCACGCTAGTTTCGGGCCGGTCATGGGCGCTTCTCGATTCCTGATCCATCTGGGCTTAGTGATCGTGTTCCCGGCGGCGCCCAGATCTCCCGGGATGCGGAACATGGCCGCGGATCCGCCGAGCGGATCGTCCGCACGGCGAAGCGGGTACGCGCCGCGTCAGTTCTGGGAGACTGCGCGCTTCACGCGAGCAGGGCCGCGGCGCTGGCGGCCGCGTGGGTGAAGGCGTCGTCGACGATGCCCATGCCGGCGGTGACGAGGGCGCCCTCGTGGAGCAGCATGATGCGGTCGGCGACGAGGCGTGGTTCCGCGACTCCGGCCGCCTCGGCCAGGTCGGCGAACAGGGTGAGCATCCAGCGTTGCTGCCCGACGATGACGGCGTTCTTCTCCCTGCTGCGCTCCTTCGTCAGCCCTACGTCGACGACGTGAGCCATCGCTACGTGGGCCGGCCGAGGTGAAGACGGCGATCCGGCCCGGCGGCCGGCCGATCCGTACGAGGACCGTCTTCGAGGACTGGGTCCGAGAGCGGTCGACGGCAGAGCCGGCGGAGTTCACCTTGCCGGCGGTCGCCCGTGCACTGGACCGGATCGGCCTGGGACATCCCGCCGGCTTCACGCACGAGGTGGTGTACCGGCGCTGCCTCACTGTCGGGAACGCGGCAGGGCGCCTTCGTCCGCGTCTTCTGCGGTGACGAGCTGCCCGCGATGTGGAACGTGGGCCCCTCCAGGACCTCCCGAGATCCGGAAGGGGTCCGAAGGGGTCCGAAGGGCATCAGCCGCGGCGGCGCTGGACGTACAGGCGGTTGCCTTGCGGGCCGGTCCATTCCAGGCGTACGACGCCGGGCACCGCGGCGTCGGCGATGCGGGAAGGGTCGGACCAGTGGCCGAAGTTGGGGTTGCGGAAGAACGTCGCCCACAGGTGGCCGCTGCGGTCCCTGAAGATGTTGTTGTGGCCGGCGCCGACCCCCATGGTCCACCGCTCCGAGTACGGCCCCTCGAAGGTGTCCGAGACGGCGACGACCGCGTCGTACTGGTACTGCACGCGGCCGGGGCCGGGCGGGTCGTAGGCGTGGCGCGTGCCGCCGTCAGGCTCGGCCGACGTACGGTTCCAGGCGGCGTGGAGCAGGAAGTACTTGCCTCCGTGCTTGAACACGTACGCGCCTTCGAGGTACGGCTCGGGGGAGTAGGGCCGCTGCTGGAACGCCGGCAGGCCGGTCGCCGGGACGGTGTCCTCCATGTCGTCCCGGAACTTCGCGTACACGTGGTTGTGCAGCACCAGCCACGCGTCGTCGCCCTCGGCGTAGAGGCTGCCGTCGATGTGGTGGTAGGCGCCGGGCTCGATGAAATTCGGCCCGCCGACGAACGAGTCGCCGAACGGTTTGTCCAGGTTGCCCTCGACGAGCCGGTACGGGCCCTCGATCCCGCCCTCGCTCACCAGCATGAAGGAGCCGACCTTCCGGGAGTGGTCGCCCATGCAGGCGACGATGTACCACCGGCCGCGGAAGTAATGCACCTCCGGGGCCCACGCCTGGCCGCGCTTGCCGAACCGGTCGTCGTACCAGTACTCCTGCCACGGGGCGACGACCGTGCGGCCGGGACGGTTCTCGCCGGCGAACTCCGGCGACCACACCTTGCCCTTCTCGGCGCCGGGCCGGATGCCGGTGGTGTCGACCAGCCGCCACGGCCCGCGCAGGGACGGCGACACCCACACGAAGATGCCGTCGTTCCACGGGCCGGCCGCTTCGAGCCCCGGCACGCGGGTGGTGCCCGTGGCGACGTAGACCGGGCGACCGCCGACGACGAAGCAGTTGACGTAGGTGTCCCGCATCCAGACCCGGCCGAGCTCCTCGTCGCGGGGGCGCATCTCCAGCGGCAGGATGAAGGAGTTGTCGTCGCGCGGCCACAGGTCCAATCGGGTGTCGGCGAGGCCGTAGGGCTCGGGGTCGGGCCAGTTCGACGGGTACCGCCGCGTCTGCGCCGATGCGGCCTGGGCGGCGGTCGGGGGCAGTGCCACCGCCCCTAAGACGCCGGCCAGCAATGCCAGTCGGCCGAGGTTCGACCCGTTGTCGGAATCGGTCATCAGTCACGTCCTCCTACGTTCCGAGCGGCTCGCCCGGGTGCGGTGGGGAGAGTCTGCCTAAGTCGCCGATATTCCGTCAATAACCCGGAAAAAATACCCGGTCGCCTCCGATAGGCCATGAAAGCACACGAAATAGCAGGTCAGCCGCGAAGCGCGGCTCGTCACGCGCACGTGATTTGTCAGTTCGCCAATTGCCGGTTGACTTCTGCCGCCACCCGATCGGCACGCCGGCCGATCTAGAAGAAGGTGCCGATGGCCGCCTTGAGGCGTCCGGCCTCCGCCGCGGCTGTCCGCTCGGCCTCCGACAGGCCGAGTCCGGCCTCCGCCGCGGCTGCCGACAGGCCGCCCTCCGCCGAGGGGACGGCGAAGAGATCCGGCGTGGGGCCGGCCAGGGCGAGGCGGCCGGGCGACCAGCCGTTCATCATGGGACGCCACGGGTCGGCGCCGGCGGAGACGAGGGCCCGCGCGTTGCCGGGCCGGTCGGCGAAGACGGCGGCCCACAGCGCGGTGCGGCCCCTGTACAGGGCGTCGATGTCGTCGACGCGACCGGCCAGCTCGGCGATCACCTCGGGCGAGCCGTGCTTGGCGGCGGCGTGCAGCGGCGTCCCGAAGTGCGACACGCCGGAGTTCGGGTCGGCGCCCGCGTCCCGCAGGGCGCGGATCCGCTCGAAATCCGTCCAGGAATCCCAGCCCGTACGGAGCCATCCGGTTGCGGTCACGTCAATGATCATGCCGTACGCGGCGAGCGAAGATCACAGTCTGAAGGGTGAGGATGAGCGCGCACGTGGCGGGCAACGCGGTCCACAGGCCGGTCATCCCCCAGGTCGCCGCCACCGGCGTCATGACCGCGGCCAGCAGGCCGTAGCCGGTGACGGAGGCGAGCATGTGCCACGACGAGCTCCTGAGCCCGACCAAGGCCGCGGCCGTCACGATCGCGCAGGTGTCGGCGAGGGCGTACACGGCGAACAACGGGAGCAGCGCGACGGTCAACGCGAGCACGCCGGGGTCGGAGGTGAGCAGCCGGGCCGCGTTCTCACCGACGAACAGCAGTGCGGTGAGGACCGCGGCGGACACGATCGTCAAGGCCGCGCGGCGAAGCCGGCGGGCCTCGCGGGCGCAGGACACACGGGCGATCTCCGGTGTCAGGGCCTGTCCGACGGCGACGGACGCCAGGCCGAGGAGCCCGTTCAGCGAGATGAGGATCGCGTGGGCGGCGGCACCCTGGGCGCCCGTCCGGGCGGCGGCGTAGGTGATGCCGCCCATGACCGTGAACTTGACGACCAGCGTGGCGGACATCGGAACGCCCACCCGCGCCATGCGCACGATCTCGCGAGGCCGCGGACGCCGCAGAAAGCTCCCTCCGAGCAGGCGCAGCAGGAGCGTGTTCGACACGGTGAGCGAGAGAGCGGTGGAGAGCAGGAGCGCGACACCGGCGCCCTGGACGCCCATCGCCGGCACGAGCAGCAGGAGCGCCACCGCCTCCACGGCCGCGCTCGGCAGGCTCGACCGGAGCACGAGGCGGCTGCGTCCCAGGGCGACGAGCATGCCGTTGGCGCCGCCGCCCGCCGCGGACAGCAGCACGTGCACGGCGAAGAGCGCGGGCAGCGCGCCGAACTCCGCGCTCACGTCGGCGGGTGCTCCGCCGATCCGGGCGATCAAGGGGACGCCGAGCATGACGCCCGCGCCGGCCGTGCCGAGCCCGAGGGAGAGCCAGCGGGCGTCGTTGAGCACGGCCAGGGCCTCGGCGGGACGGCCGCGGCAGGCGGCGGCGAACGGCACCATGCCGCGCAACCCGCCGGACACGGCTGCGCCGACCGGCACGAGCACCGCGCTGACGAGCGCGAACGCCGCCAGCTGGACGGTCGACCGGTGGCCGAGCAGTGCGGTGCCGAGGAGCCGGGTGACGGCTCCGGCGCCGGCGGTCAGGAGCAGGGGGAGCGCCGCGTTCAGCAGTATGCGGTGGGGAGAGGCCATGAAAGCCGAAATCCCGGGCGGCCAACCGCTCGGGACGTGATCATTCTACCGGATGGGGCATCATGGCGCGATGGATGCCCGCTATCACGAGGTCGTCGACTCCCTGCGCAGCTCCTACGACGGCCGCGCGGCGCAGCGTGACGCACGAGGCAAGGCGCCGTGGAAGCTGGCCGAACGGGCGGCGTTCCTGGAGCGGCTGCGGGCGGAGGACTGCCGGCGGCTGCTGGAGGTCGGCGCCGGGACGGGCCAGGACAGCGTGTACTTCCAGGAGCACGGGCTGGAGGTCGTCGCCGTCGATCTCTCGCCCGCCATGGTGGCCCGCTGCCGCGAGAAGGGTGTCGAGGCGCACGTCATGGACTTCCTCGGCCTCGACTTCCCGCCCGGATCGTTCGACGCGGTCTACGCGCTGAACTGCCTGCTGCACGTGCCCAACAGCGACCTGCCCGCGGTCTTGGACCGCATCGCCTCGGTGCTGCGGCCCGGCGGGCTGTTCTTCCTCGGTGTGTACGGCGGCGGCACGTTGGCCGAAGAAGGGGTCTTCGAAGACGACGAGCACGATCCGCCCCGGTTCTTCTCCTTCCGCGGTGACGAGCAGCTCCAGGACTTCGCGCGCGGGTCGTTCGAGATCGTGGACTTCCACGTCGTCGGGAACGGCGACAACCGCTTCCAGTCGCTGACGCTCAGGACCGGTCGGGGCGGACCCGGGTGATGGCGTCGCGCAGGGCCTCGACGGTCTCGCGGTGGTGGGGTGGTAACCGGGTCTCGATGGAGGTGTCGATCTCCGTCATGGTCGGCCTTCCGAGGCCCGGGTCGGGTCGAGGCCGAGCCATTGGGACAGGGCTTCGATCTCGGCGTGGATCGCCTCGGTCATCGGGGTGGTGAACGGGGTGTCCTCGTGGACGGCGTTGACCCGCAGGACGCCCGCCTTGCGGTCGGCCGTGGCGTCGAGCTTGCCCACCAGGCGGTCGCCGTACAGGATCGGCAGGGCGAAATAGCCCCAGCGGCGCTTGGCCGCCGGTTTGTACATCTCCAGCTGGTAGTCGAAGCCGAACAGCTCGGTCGTGCGCCTGCGGTCGTGGATCAGCCGGTCGAACGGCGACAGCAGCGCCGCGCGCCCCGTGAACGGCTGGTCCAGCAGCGACGGGTCGATCCGCCACGAGCCCTTGACGCCCTCGACCACGGCGGGCTCGCCGGCCTGGCCCACGTCGGCCGGCTCCACCATGTATTTCGGGCCACGCGGACGGGCGATGCCGAGGGCGCGCAGCCGGCGCTCGTCGCGGATGCGGATCGCCTCGTCGGCGGGCACGACCGGGTCGTCGGGGTAGACGCGGGAGGCGAGATCCCACAGCCGCTGGCGGCCGAGGCGGCCGGCCACGGCGACCTCTCCCCGCAGCACCATGAACTCCAGCATCTGCGTCACGTTGCGGTCGCCCGTCCAGCCGGTCGACTTCCACGGCACCGCGCAGGTATCGGGAAGCTCGCGGGACGGCAGCGGCCCCGACGCGTCGAGCCGGGCCAGGATGTCGCGGCGGCAGGCGTCGTTGGCCCGCACCCAGTTGCGATAGTGCACCTGCCAGGGCTCCAGCTCGCCGCGCCCCGGCCACTCGGCCATCCTGGCGCGGTAGAGGGTGACGTCTTCGCTGGGCCGGATCATCGCCCGCAGCTCCAGCAGCGACCTGTCACGCAGGGCGGCGGCCAGGTCGGCGGGGGCGTACGACGAGCCGAGCCGGCTCCACGCCACCAGGTCGGCGGTCGGCGCGACGGCGGCGGTGGGGTCGATCTGCAGCAGGGTCAGGTGGCGCACCACGTCGAGCAGCTCGGCCGGGCGCGTGCCGTCGAGGAGCTGCGCGCGCACGGCGAGGCGGCGCGCGTCCGCAAGGGAGAGATGGTGGACGGTCACGGCACGACCCTAGGCGGTCGCACCGACAGTCATCGACTGCCGAGGACGGCGTCGATCTCCGCCTGCTGCTCGGTGGTGAAGGCGCGTTTGGGGAGGAAGCCGGTGAACTGGTTGTTGTCCTTGAAGAGCAGCCAGAACTCCTCGCCGGTGACGACCCGCTGGAAGAAGGACCATCGCACGCTCATGGTCTGCTCGTCGGTGCGGGTCTCGTAGCCGTCGGCGGTGAAGTGGAGGGTCGTGGGGACGCACAGGTGGGCGAACTGCCGCCGCGCCGTGCGGCGGAGCGACCAGGTCATGACGAACGGGCACGCGACCGCCGAGACGAACAGGGCGATGCCGACGCTGCGCGCCTCGATCAGCACGCACATGACGCCCGCCACCACCATGAGCGACGTCAGCAGGACGCTCAGCCGCCTCAGCTGGTGCTTCGCGCCCTGCTCGAAGGCGCGCACCACTTCGTCGGGTGTGGGCTGGTACTCAACGGTGAAGTCCACGGCGTCGCCTTCTGTCGATCATGCTCGCGCCATCATGCAGGACCGCGTGCCGCCGCCACAACCGGACCGGTGACGGACTGCCGCCGCACGGCTCGGCGACGGTTGTCACCGCAGGAGGCGGGCGGTTTCGGCGAGGAGGTCGACCTGCGTCCGCCAGTCGCCGCCGGCGACGCCGATGATCGCGTGCGTCGCCCCGGCCTCACGGTACGCCGCCAGGCGCTCGGCGGCCTGCTCCGGGCTGCCGGTCAGCGGGATGTCCAGGGCCTCCTCCAGTGAGCGGCCGTAGGCCGAACGGATGCCGTAAGCGACCTCCTCACGGGACGGCACGCCGGGGCCGGCTCCGAGCGCCGACGTGCCGCCTATCGCGACCAACGGGGTCGGGCGGCCGTGCGCGGTAGCGAGGTCCGCGAGCCGTTCCCGTCCTGCGGCGACCTCCTCGGGCGAGATCAGCGACGGGAACCAGCCGTCCCCCAGTCGAGCCGCCCGCCGGATCGCCGCCGCTGAGGCGTTCCCCACCCAGACCGGCGGCATCCCCACGGCCGGCGCCAACCGCACCACCGGCCCGCCATCACGCGACGCCGCTTGTCGGGGCTCGGCTGTGTGGCGTGCCGCCGGTTCGGGCTCGGG
>NZ_SMKQ01000051.1 GCF_004348995.1 Nonomuraea terrae | reverse complement strand
CCGCCGACGACCGCCCCGGCACCGCCTTCCTCGCCCCCGGCCCTGTCGCCTTCCTCGGCGCCGGTCCCGCCGCTGGATCCCCGGACGGAAGCCCTGCCCCGGCCGAACAGCTCATCTCCGATCCGATCGGCCGCGCCTCCAGCGGCCGTCCCGCCCAAATCGGCGCCCTCAGCCCGAGCCCCACCGCGGCCAACCCCACCGGCTCCGAACCGATCGCCGGCGCCTCCCTCACCCGAAACACCGCCGATCCGTTCAGCGGCGGATCCGGAGCCATTGCCGGGAACCGCGCCCCGACCAGCTCCGGAGCCCTCGCCAGGAACCTGACCGCGACCGGCTCGGTTTTCGCCAGAGGCGGCTCCACTGGTCCCCGATGGAGCGGCGGCGCGTGCGTCTTCCCCGGGTCCATCGGCGAGCACCCCGCTTCGGCCCGATCCGCCGGCGGATCCGCTCATCCCCGATCCTCCGGCGGCGTTTCCATCTCGCCCGGCGGAAAGCCAGCCTCGACCCGATCCGCCAGCGGCACGTCCGTCTTCCTCGGAACTACCGGCGGGAACCCCGCCTCGTCCGTCATCGGTTCTGTCCGGCCCCGGGCCGAGGACAGAAGATTCTCGGGAACCGGCGGCGAGGGCGGAAGGTTCGCGGGAGCCGAGGCGGAGGGCGGAAAGTTCGCGGGAGCCGAGGCGGAGGGCGGAAAGTTCGCGGCGATCGGGTCCGGCAGCGGTGATCTCACCGGTCGTGGATGCATCGGCGGTGGACCGGTCCCGGCCGGACCCGACGGCGCTGAGCAACGCGGCTCTGACGTCGTCGGCGCTGACCCCACCGGTTCGAGCCGGGCCGGCACCAGAGCCGCCGGCGAAGAGCTCACCGACGCCGATGCCGCGAGCCGCGCCTCCGTCAGCGCGAGTTGCGAGCGGCGCACCGCTTCCGAGAGCCCCGCTTCCTGAGGCACCGATTCTGGAAGCGGCGCTTCCGGAAGCGGCGCTTCCGGAAGCGCCGGGGCGGCCTGCGTCCGGGGGCGGGGCAGAAGGTCCGGTGCCCGCCGGTGCCCGGCCGAGGACCGTCCAGCCGGGAGCGACGACAGGTGCGCCGGGGCCGAGCTCCGGCGCGGCGGGTACGAGCCGCTGCGACGCCAAGCCGCCCGTAGGCCGGTGCCAGGCTCCCGCGTCCGGTGCCTCGGAAACGGTTGTGGCGAAAACGGCCAGGGCGGCCGTCACCGGGATGACTCGCTGAACCACACTCACTGCATCGCCCCTGGGAGTCGCTACCGGCAGCGCACGCCAGCAGTGTCCCAGCGCGCTGCCGCGCAGGTCACAGGGTTGCAAAGACCCTCACGTAAAATCTTCGCCGACGTCAGCGAATCGTCCGGAAAAAGGTACGGATGCCCGCCACCACCGTGTCCGGCGCCGCCATGGCCACCATGTGGCTGGGGCTGGAGAAGTCCCCCCAGTAGGCGATGTCGTTGCCGCGCTCGGCGATCCGCCGCAGCACCGCGGGCCCGCCGTGCGTCACCCCGGTCGGCACGGCGCGCTGGTCGACCGGCAGCCCGGCCGCCCCCTCGTAATACGTCCACGACGACGACCCGCCGGTCCCGGTCAGCCAGTAGAGGCCGGCGTTCGTGAGCACCAGGTCACGCTCGACGGGCTCCTTCTCCGATCCCCACCCGTCGAACTCCTTGAACCGCTCCACCAGGTACGCCAGCTGCGCCACCGGCGAGTCGGCGAACCCGTACGCGAGCGTCTGCGGCCGGGCGGCCAGGTAGGGCCCGTATCCGCTGCCCCCGGTCATCCACGCGCTCACCCCGGCCAGCGTGGCCCGGTCCTCCTCGCACAGCCCCTCCAGCTCGGCGGGATCGCCCGTGGGGTACCCGAGCCCGCCCGTGATGAGCGAGCCGACGACGTGCTCGGGGTCCAGCGCGGCCAGGCGCGGCGTGACCAGGGCTCCGGCGTCGTTGCCGTGCGCGCCGTAACGCTCGTACCCGAGCCGGCGCATCAGCTCCGCCCAGGTGCGGGCCACCCGGTCGATGCTCCACGGCCGCTCGTCGGCGGGCTCGGGGAACGACGAGAAGGCGAACCCGGGCAGCGAGGGCGCCACCACGTGGAAGGCGACGCCGGGGTCGAGCCCGTGACCGCGCGGATCGGTGAGCGGCCCGATGACGTCCAGGAACTCGGCGACGGAGCTGGGCCAGCTGTGGGTCAGGATCAGCGGCAGGGCGTCCGGCTCGGGCGAGCGCACGTGCAGGAAGTGGACGGTCTGGCCGTCGATGCCGGTGGTGTACTGCGCGAACGCGTTCAGCCTGGCCTCCTGCGCCCGCCAGTCGAACCCGTCGGCCCAGTAGGCGGCCAGCTCGCGCAGGTAGCCCACGGGAACGCCCCTGCTCCACCCGCCGGGCAGCTGCCCCGCCCATCTGGTACGCCGCAGACGTTCCCGCAGCTCGTCGAGGTCGGCCTGCGGGATGTCGATGCGGAAAGGTGTGATCATGCCCGCGAGGCTAGGCGGCAACGCGGAAGAGGTCGTTCCGCGAATGCGAAAGGCCCCGCACGGATTTCCCGTGCGGGGCCTTCAGCGAACCTCAGTCAGTCCTGGAAGACCTCAGCTCTGGCCGCCCGCGAGCTTCTCGCGCAGAGCCGCGAGCGCCTCGTCAGAGGCGAGCGCGCCGCTGGCCGGAGCCGACGACGACGAGCCGCCACCCTGCTGGGGCTGGGTCTCGCCGGTGTAGGACGAGGGAGCGGCCTCGCCGGCCTCCGCCTCGGCCTTGCGGGCCTCCTCGATCTGCTTGCGGTGAGCCTCGAAGCGCTGCTGGGCCTCGGCGTACTGCCGCTCCCACTCCTCACGCTGCTTGTCGAAGCCCTCGAGCCATTCACCCGTCTCGGGGTCGAAGCCCTCGGGGTAGATGTAGTTGCCCTGGTCGTCGTAGGTGGCCGCCATGCCGTACAGCGTCGGGTCGAACTCGACCTCGGTGCCGACGCCCTCGTTGGCCTGCTTCAGCGAGAGGCTGATGCGACGACGGTCGAGGTCGATGTCGATGATCTTGACGAAGATCTCGTCGCCGACCTGGACGACCTGCTCCGGGATCTCCACGTGGCGCTCGGCCAGCTCGGAGATGTGGACCAGGCCCTCGATGCCCTCCTCGACCCGGACGAACGCGCCGAACGGCACCAGCTTGGTGACGCGGCCCGGCACGACCTGGCCGATCTGGTGGGTGCGGGCGAACTGCTGCCACGGGTCTTCCTGAGTGGCCTTGAGCGACAGGGAGACGCGCTCGCGCTCCATGTCGACGTCGAGGACCTCGACCGTGACCTCCTGGCCGACCTCGACCACCTCGGACGGGTGGTCGATGTGCTTCCAGGACAGCTCGGACACGTGGACCAGGCCGTCGACCCCACCGAGGTCGACGAAGGCGCCGAAGTTGACGATCGAGGAGACGACGCCCTTGCGGACCTGACCCTTCTGGAGGGTGTTGAGGAACGTCTGGCGAACCTCGGACTGCGTCTGCTCGAGCCAGGCGCGGCGCGACAGAACCACGTTGTTGCGGTTCTTGTCGAGCTCGATGATCTTCGCCTCGAGCTCGCGGCCGACGTACGGCTGCAGGTCGCGGACGCGACGCATCTCCACCAGGGACGCCGGGAGGAAGCCACGCAGGCCGATGTCGAGGATGAGACCACCCTTGACGACCTCGATGACGGTGCCGGTGACGATGCCGTCCTCGTCCTTGATCTTCTCGATCGTGCCCCAGGCGCGCTCGTACTGAGCCCGCTTCTTGGACAGGATCAGGCGGCCCTCTTTGTCCTCCTTCTGGAGAACCAGGGCTTCGACGTGCTCCCCGACCTCCACGACGTCAGCGGGATCGACATCGTGCTTGATGGAAAGCTCACGCGAGGGGATGACACCCTCGGTCTTGTAGCCGATATCGAGAAGAACCTCGTCTCGATCGACCTTGACGACGGTGCCCTCGACGATGTCGCCGTCGTTGAAGTACTTGATGGTCTCGTCGATCGCCGCGAGGAAGGCTTCCTCGGACCCGATGTCGTTGACCGCTACCTGCGGGGTGCTCGAGGTGGCCTCAGTGCTGGACGTCATGTGTGGAATTGCTCCGAACGCGGACAGGATGTCGATGTGGCGGACGCGCGGCAGGCCCTCTTCCGCATCAAGCCGAGGAATTACGACATCGACGTGACCGAGCGCGAGCCCGCTCCGTCTGAGGCGCGCGCGAGCCCACAGCGCAGCGATCAGCATATGAGACGATCGCCACGGGGTCAATCCGGGGAGGGTTCAGTACGGGAAGACCTGGAGCCCTCGCTTGGGAATGATATTACCCCGCGGCTCATCCGGCCCGGCGATCGCTCCGGCCCGCCGGCGGCATCCGCCCACTCCAGCAGGGGTTACCGGCTGGGGTTACCGGCTCGGTGGACGGGCGCTCCCCCTCGCACCGTCGCTCTGGACACCCGGACGAATCCAGGGGGTCCAGATTTTCGCGTTGGGCGAAAGGGACGCGCCCCGCCGGGCGGCACGCCGGCGAAAATCATAGCGCGCAGCCCTCCCCCGACCCTCTGGGCAGCCCTCCAGTCAGGAGGCGTGCGCTGCGCTCAGTGGCCGGCGTCCTCCCACGTACGGCCGACGCCCACGGAGACCTCCAGGGGCACCCGCAGGTGGTAGGCGGCGTTCATCTGGTCGCACACGAGCTGCCTGAGCGGCTCCAGCTCGCCCGGCGCCACCTCGAACACCAGCTCGTCGTGGACCTGCAGCAGCATCCGCGAGGCCAGCCCCTCCTCGCCCAGCGCCCGCCGGACGTTGAGCATGGCGACCTTGATGATGTCGGCGGCCGAGCCCTGGATCGGGGCGTTGAGCGCCATCCGCTCGGCCATCTCGCGGCGCTGGCGGTTGTCGCTGGTGAGGTCGGGCAGGTAGCGGCGGCGGCCCATGATCGTCTCGGTGTAGCCGTCGGTGCGGGCCTGGGAGACGATGGCGTGCAGGAAGTCGCGTACGCCGCCGAACTCCTGGAAGTACTCCTCCTTCAGCGCCCGCGCCTCGGCCACCGGGATGTTGAGCTGCCCGGACAGGCCGAAGTCGGACAGGCCGTAGGCCAGGCCGTAGTTCATCGCCTTGATCCGGGCCCGCAGCTCGCCGTCGATCTGCTCGGGCGGCAGGTCGAAGACCCGCGCCGCGGTGGCCTGGTGGAAGTCGTGGCCCGACTCGAAGGCCTCGATCAGCGACTCGTCGCCCGACAGGTGGGCCATGATCCGCAGCTCGATCTGGCTGTAGTCGGCGGTCAGCAGCGTCTCGTAGCCCTCGCCGACGACGAAGCCCTGCCGGATGCGGCGGCCCTCGGCGGTGCGGATCGGGATGTTCTGCAGGTTGGGCTTCTCCGACGACAGCCGGCCCGTGGCCGCGATGATCTGGTTGAAGGTGGTGTGGATGCGCCCGTCGTCGGCGATCTCCTTGATCAGCCCCTCCACCGTGGTGCGCAGCTTCTGCTGGTCGCGGTGGCGCAGCATGATCGTGGGCAGCTCGTGCTCGGTCTGGGCGGCGAGCCAGGCGAGCTGGTCGGCGTCGGTGCTGTAGCCGGTCTTGATCTTCTTCGTCTTGGGCAGGTTGAGCCGGGTGAAGAGGATCTCCTGCAGCTGCTTGGGCGAGCCCAGGTTGAACTGCTCGCCGACCGAGCGGTGGGCCTCCTCCACGGCGTGCTTGACCGCGGCGCCGAACTCGGCCTCCAGGCCGGCGAGGTATTCGCTGTCGACGGCGATGCCGGCCCGCTCCATCTCGGCCAGCACCGACAGCAGCGGCAGCTCGACGTCACCGAGCAACTGGGTGCCGCCGCGCCCGGCCAGGAAGGTCTCGAGGGCGTCGGCCAGCTCGCGCACGGCGTGGGCGCGCAGCGCGAGGTCCTTGGCCGGGGCGTCCTCGTCGTCGCCGAACAGCGCGGCCTGCCCGCTGGGCGCCTCTTCTGCCCGCAGGTCGCGGTTGAGGTAACGCCTGGCCAGGTCTTCGAGGGCGAACGTGCGCTGGCCCGGCAGCGCGAGGTAGGCGGCCAGCGCGGTGTCGCAGCTCAGCCCGCGCAGCTCCATGCCCTGCGCCCAGAGCGCCAGGATGGGCCCCTTGGCGTCGTGGACGGCCTTGGGCTTGGCGTCGTCGCCCAGCCAGGCCCGCAGCGCGGCCTCGTCGGCCTCGGTGAGCTTGACGGGGTCGATGTGGGCGGCCGTGCCGTCGGGCGAGGCGACGGCGATGCCGTCGATGCGGCCGGTGCCGCTGCCGTAGACGCCGCGGAAGGCGAGCCCGGCGCGGCCCTCGGGCAGCGCGGCCAGCCAGCCGGCGACCCGGTCGGGGCCGAGCAGCACGGTCTCGACCTCGAAGCCCTGGTCGGGCTCCTGCTCGGCGGTGCCGAGCACCTTGAACACCCGCTCGCGCAGCTCGCCGCGGATCTGCAGGGTGTCGAACAGTTTGTTGATCTCCTCGCGCTCCCACGTGCCCTGCCGCAGGTCGCCGAGCTCGACGTCGATCGGGACGTCGCGCAGCAGCTCGGTGAGCCGGCGGTTCATCAGGACCTGGGCGACGTGCTCGCGCAGCTTGTCGCCGACCTTGCCCTTGACCTCGTCGACCCGGTCGATGAGGGCGGTCAGCGAGCCGTATTCGCGCACCCACTTGGCGGCGGTCTTCTCCCCCACGCTCGGGATGCTCAGCAGGTTGTCGCTGGGGTCGCCGCGCAGCGCCGCGAAGTCGGGATACTGCTCCGGGGTGAGGCCGTACTTCTCCTGGACGGCCTCGGGGGTGAACCGGGTCATGTCGCTGATGCCGCGCCGGGTCATCAGGACGGTGACGTGCTCGTTGACCAGCTGCAGGGCGTCGCGGTCGCCGGTGACGATCAGGACGTTCATGCCGTCCGCGGCCGCGCGGGTGGCGAGGGTGGCGATGAGGTCGTCGGCCTCGAAGCCGGCCTTGGACAGGCGCGGGACGCGCAGCGTGTCGAGCAGCTCGTAGATGAGCTGCATCTGACCGCGGAAGTCTTCCGGGGTCTCGCTCCTGTTGGCCTTGTAGTCGGCGTACTCCTCGTGGCGGAACGTCGGCTCCGACCGGTCGAAGGCCACCGCCACGTGCGTCGGCTGCTCGTCACGCAGGACGTTGGTCAACATCGAGGTGAACCCGTAGACCGCCTCGGTGTGCTGACCGTCGGTGGTCATCAGGTTGGCGTCTTTCAGCGCGTAGAACGCACGATAGGCCAGCGAATGCCCGTCGAGCAGCAGCAGGCACGGGCGGCTGGGGGTCACTTCACTCTTCGGCACACCCGCAGCCTAGTCTGCCTCTCCGACAGAAAACCCGAGCTCGGAAGAGTGGAGGCGTCCCCTTGACGCAGACCAACCCCGTGGATCTCTCGATCTTCGGCGACCTGCACCGCGACACCCTGGCCGACCGCATGGGCATCGAGTTCCTCGAGGCCGGCCCCGAGCGGGTCGTGGGCCGGATGCCGGTCGAGGGCAACACCCAGCCGTACGGGCTGCTGCACGGCGGAGCGTCGGCGGTGCTGGCCGAGACGCTGGGTTCGGTGGGCGCGGCCATCCACGCCGGTCCCGAACGCATCGCCGTGGGCATCGAGATCAACGCCACCCACCACCGCTCCGCGACCTCCGGCCACGTGACGGGCGTGGCGACGCGGCTGCACGGCGGGCGGACGCTGGCGACGTACGCCATCGAGATCACCGACGAGCAGGGGCGTCTCGTCTGCACCTCCCGGCTCACCTGCATGTTGCGCGACCGCTGACCCCTTACGCGCCTCCCCTCTCCCTTTGCGCCTCACCCCCGCGGGTCGCTACGGTGGTGCCAGGCCGGAGCCCGCGGGGAGGCTCAGTAGAAAACGTGTAAGGCTGGGGAAGCCCTGCACGGCCCCAACGGCAGACCCGCGGGCTCGTCCTCAATTCTCTGCGATCGTTGTCGATCCGTTATGCGCAGATGCCAGGCGTCATCGGTGATTTAGCCCCTGACCAGGCCCGTTATTTGCTCACATCCGTGACACACACATGTCACTAATTGGTGACGAACGATACTTAAACGGGCGTATCACGAATAAGCTCCCGCCATTGCATCCCAGTTGTGCCTGCGATGCGCGCGCGTCGAGATGGAGGGGCACAACCCCGCCTTGACCTACTTGAGGGAGCACCATTGCGCAGAGCCGTGATCGCGTTCACGGCCTTCTTGGGTGGACTCGTCTTCCTGCTGGTCGGCCCCGCTCATGCGGATCCCGCCGACTGTCAGGGTTTGAAGGGAACACTCACATTCCAAGGCCAGCCAGTGAACGGCGCCAGGATCGCCGTGTCGACCGAGGGCGGACAACCCGTCGAAACGGTCACCAGCAACGCACAAGGCGCCTGGGACGTGCAAGTCGAAGACCCAGGGCGGTACCGGGTCACCCTGGATCCCGCCAGCCTTCCCCAGAACACCGAGATCCGGGGTGGCAACAACGTCCGCACGCCGACCGTCTACGAGGGCAACTGCTCCTCGGTCCTGTTCGCCCTGCAGGCCAAGGGCGCCGCGGGTCAGCAGCAGGGCGATGAGGCCGGCGGGAGCAGCTCGTTCTGGACCCAGGCCGCCCAGCTCACCTTCGAGGGACTCAACCTCGGCCTGATCATCGCGCTGGCCGCTCTCGGCCTGTCGCTGATCTACGGCACCACCGGTCTGACCAACTTCGCCCACGGCGAGCTCGTCACGCTCGGCGCGATCCTGGCCTACGCGTTCAACGTGGGGTTCGGGCTCCATCTGATCCCCGCGGCCGTCTGCGCGGTGATCCTCGCCGGGATCCTCGGCTACGGCCAGGACCGCTTCTTCTGGGGCCAGCTGCGCAGGCGCGGCACCGGCACCGTCGCCATGATGATCATCTCCATCGGCGTGGCGCTCTTCCTGCGGTACATGTACCTGATCCTCTTCAGCCCGCAGACCGAGTCGTACGCCCAGTACACCGCGCAGCCGGGCATCGAGATCGGGCCGATCTCCGCCGCTCCCAAGAACCTCGTCGCCATGGGCATCGAGCTGCTGGTGCTGGTCATCGTGGGCATCGCGCTGCTGCGCACCCGCACCGGCAAGGCGGCCCGCGCCGTGGCCGACAACCCCGCGCTCGCCGCGTCGTCCGGCATCAACGTCGACGGCGTGATCAGGATCATCTGGACCGTCGGCGCCGCCATCGCCGCGCTGGCCGGCATCATGCTGGGGCTCTCGCAGAACCTCAAGTACACGATGGGCCAGGACATCCTGCTGCTCATCTTCGCCGGCGTGACCCTCGGCGGCCTCGGCACCGCGTTCGGCGCCCTGGTGGGCTCCCTCGTGGTGGGCCTGTTCATCCAGGTGTCCACGCTGTGGGTGCCGCCGGAGCTCAAGAGCGTCGGCGCCCTGGCTGTGCTCATCATCGTGCTCCTCGTCCGGCCCCAGGGCATCCTGGGCCGCCGTGAGCGAATCGGCTGACCGGGGGAGGGTCATCAATGGACTGGATCACGATCTTCAGCACCACCATCAAGTCGGCCGTCGGCGTGGAGACCGTGCTGTACGCGCTCGCCGCGATCGGCATCAACATCCACTTCGGCTACACCGGCCTGCTCAACTTCGGCCAGGCGGCGTTCATGGCCGTGGCCGGTTACGGCCTGGCCGTCACCGTCACCGTCATGGGCCTGCCGTTCTGGGTGGGCATCGTCATCGGCCTGGTGGCCGCGGCGATCCTGGCGCTGCTCATGGGCATCCCGACGCTGCACCTGCGGGCCGACTACCTGGCCATCGTCACCATCGCCGTGGCCGAGATCATCCGGCTGGTGTTCCGCTCGGTGGCCTTCAAGGACATCTTCGGCGGCTCCGACGGGCAGCGCGGCTTCAGCGGCGGCTTCCAGGCGCTCAACCCCTTCCCCGAAGGTGACTACGGCTTCAACCTCGGGCCGATCCCGATCTTCTTCCCGCACTGGCAGCTGTGGGTCATGGTCGTCGGCTGGCTGCTCATCGCCCTGTGCTGCTTCATCGTCTTCCTGCTGATGAAGAGCCCGTGGGGCCGCGTGCTCAAGGCCATCCGCGAGGACGAGGACGCCGTGCGCAGCCTCGGCAAGAACGTCTTCTCGTACAAGATGCAGTCGCTCGTCCTGGGCGGCGTCATCGGCTGCCTCGGCGGCTTCGTGTACGGCCTGGCCTACGGCTCGGTGCAGCCGGACGTCTTCGGCACGGAGACCACGTTCTTCCTCTACACGATGGTCATCCTGGGCGGGGCCGCGCGCGTGTTCGGCCCGGTCATCGGGGCGATGCTGTTCTGGGTGCTGCTCGTCCTGCTCAACGGCACCCTGAGCGAGGCGGTCGCGGCCGGCGTCATCACCTTCATCGACACCAGCCAGGCCGGCGCCCTGCGGTACGTCTTCGTCGGTCTCGGCCTCATCCTGTTGCTCGTCTTCCGGCCACAGGGCATCTTCGGCGACAAGAGGGAGATCGCAATCGATGCACGCTGAAACCACCGGCGCGACCGCGGCCATCGACCGCAGGGCCGCCGCCGAGGCCGTCTTCAAGGACATGGCGCGCGATCCCGGCGTGCCCAAGCCCGACCCGATCCTGGTCGTGGACGACGTGGTGCGCCGGTTCGGCGGTCTCACCGCGGTCGACGTCAAGCACGTGGAGGTCCAGCGCGGCTCGATCACCGCGCTGATCGGCCCCAACGGCGCGGGCAAGACGACGTTCTTCAACCAGCTCACCGGCTTCGACACCGCCGACTCGGGCACGTGGACGTTCAACGGCAAGCCGATGAACGGCGTCCCGGCGCACAAGGTGGCAAGGCGCGGCATGGTGCGCACGTTCCAGCTCACCAAGGCCCTGTCGCGGCTCACGGTGCTGGAGAACATGCGCCTGGGCGCCCAGCACCAGAAGGGCGAGAACTTCTGGCGGGCCCTCATCCCGGGCGCCTGGCGCCGCCAGGAGGCCGAGATCACCGAGCGGGCCGAGGAGCTGCTGGCCCGCTTCAAGCTCGACGCCAAGCGCGGCGACTTCGCCGGGTCGCTGTCCGGCGGCCAGCGCAAGCTCCTGGAGATGGCCCGCGCGCTCATGGTGCAGCCCGAGCTGGTCATGCTCGACGAGCCGATGGCCGGCGTCAACCCGGCGCTGACCCAGTCGCTGCTCGGCCACGTCAAGGACCTGCGCGAGCAGGGCATGACGGTGCTCTTCGTGGAGCACGACATGGACATGGTCCGCGACATCAGCGACTGGGTGATCGTCATGGCGCAGGGCACGGTCATCGCCGAGGGCCCGCCCTCGACGATCATGTCCGACGAGCGCGTGATCGACGCCTACCTCGGCGCCCACCACGACGCGCCCCTGTCGGAGAGCGAGCTGGAGGCGCAGCTGCAGGACGCCGAGGCCGCGCTGGAGGCCGAGATCGAAGAGGAGACGCAGAAGTGAGCAGCGCAGAAGAGCCGGTCCAGTCGAAACAGGCCGTCACCGACCGCAGCGCCCACCTGGAGGGCGCCAAGGACGCGGTGCTGCGCTGCGACGAGCTGATCGCGGGCTACCTGCCGGGCGTCAACATCCTCAACGGCTCCGACCTCTACGTCAAAGAGGGCGAGCTGATCGGCATCATCGGCCCCAACGGCGCCGGCAAGTCGACGCTGCTGAAGGCCATGTTCGGGCTGGTCACCATCCGCAGCGGCACGGTGCTGCTCAAGGGTGAGAACATCACGAACATGAAGGCCCACTCGCTGGTCTCCCGCGGCGTCGGCTACGTGCCGCAGACCAACAACGTCTTCCCCAGCCTCACCATCGAGGAGAACCTCGAGATGGGCGCCTTCCAGGTGCCGGGGAAGTTCAAGGAGCGCTTCGAGTTCGTGGCCGAGCTGTTCCCCGCGCTCAAGGAGCGGCGCAAGCAGCGCGCCGGCTCCCTGTCCGGCGGTGAGCGGCAGATGGTGGCGATGGCCAGGGCCCTGATGACCGAGCCGTCGGTGCTGCTGCTCGACGAGCCGTCGGCCGGTCTGTCGCCGAAGCTGCAGGACCTGGTCTTCATCCAGGCCCAGCAGATCAACAAGGCCGGCGTGACCGTGATCATGGTGGAGCAGAACGCGCGGCGCTGCCTGCAGATCTGCCACCGCGGTTACGTGCTCGACCAGGGCCGCAACGCCTACACCGGCACCGGCAAGCAGCTCGCCGACGACCCCAAGGTGATCCAGCTGTATCTCGGCACGCTCGCCAAGGCGTAACGAAAGATCGGGAAGGGGCCTCCCCAGGAGGCCCCTTCTTCGTTTTCACTATCTGGTGTGAACCGTTTCGCGATCGTGGCGCTGATCCTGCCCGTCCTGCTCGCCGGCTGCCAGGAGGACGCCTCCTCGGCGCGGAAGTACAGCACCGGCGGCGATCCCACCGACAGCCCCTGCGCTCGCGTGGTCTCCATCATCGGCTACGCCGACCTGTTGCTGGAGCCGAAGGGCGAGGAGGAACGGCAGGACTTCGAGGACGCCGTGCTCGGCCGTATGGCCGAGGTGCGCGGCACCACGCAGGAGTTCGGCGGCCGGCTGCCCGGGGCGCTGCAGGACGCCGTACAGGCCGTCGAGACGACCACGCAGGGACTGTCCAGGAGTGACGTGCCGCACGAGCGGCAGGTGGCGCTGCTCAAGCGGTACCGGGCGGCGGCCGACCGGATCGTGGCGGGCTGCCCGCGGTGACTCCGGACAGGGGACCGGACAGGGGAAAGGGCCCGGTCGCGGTGACCGGGCCCTTGAGGTGTTCGGCGGTGAGTCGTCAGCCGGCGATGTTGCCGGTGCGGTACTCCAGTGCCTTCACCGGGTAGGTGTTGTCGTCGCCGTACTGGTAGATGCCGATGGTGGCGGTGGCGGGGTCACCGGCGTCGTTGAACTCGATCGGACCGCTGATGCCGTCGTAGTCGATGTCCGTGCCGGCCTTCAGCAGGTCGACGCACTCCTTGAAGTTGGTGCACTTCTCGCCGCCCTTGCTGACGTCCATCAGCTTGCCGGCGATGTCGACGCCCGCGTCGCTCTTGGCGGCCTCGGCCGCCAGCGCGATCAGGTTCGCCGCGTCGTAGGACTCGGGAGCGTAGGTGAAGTCCTCGAGCTCGGGGTCGACCTCCATGAGCGCCTGCCGGAACTCCTCCGGAGCCGCGGCGCCGGGGTAGGTGCCCTTGACACCCTTCAGCGTGCCCTTGGGCAGCTCCTTGTAGTTGGTGTTCGACATGTTGCCGTCCACCATGTACCACTTGTGCTTGTCGGCGGGCAGGCCCTGCTTGACCAGTTCCTGCACGACCTTGAGGGTCTCCTCGAAGCCGATCAGGATGATGCCCTTGGGGTTGGTGGACTTGATCCGGGCGACGTCGGCGGAGAAGTCGACGGCCTTCGGGTCGTAGTCGACGCGATCGACCACCTGACCGCCGCCCTCGGTGATGGTCTTCTCGACCTGGTCGGCCAGGCCGGTGCCGTACGAGTCCTGCATCGCGAAGATCGCGACGGTGTCGTTGCCGTCGGAGACGACCAGGTCGCCGAGGACGCGGCCCTGGAGCTGGTCCGGCGGCGCGGTACGGAAGTACAGGCCCTTGTCGGCGATCGTGGTGAACTTGTCGGAGGTGTTGGCCGGCGAGAAGTGCACCACGCCCGCGCCGGTGATCTTGTCGATCACCGACTCCGACACCGACGAGGAGGCGGCGCCGATGACGGCGTCGGCCTTCTGCGCCAGCAGCTTGTCCACCGACTGCGAGGCGATGTTCGTGGTCGTGTCGCCCGAGTCGGTGTCGTGCTTCACAACCGGCTTGCCGAGCACGCCTCCGGCCTCGTTGATCTCCTTGAGCGCGAGGTCCACACCCGCGAACTCAGGCGGGCCGAGGAACGCCAGCGAACCGGTCTGGGGCAGCAGCGTTCCGAGGGTCAGCGTGCCGTCACCCTTGGCGGCGGGCGCCGACGAGGCCGGCGCGGCACTCTGTGAAGTCTGCGTGGCGGTGTCGCCGCCACCACCGCAGGCTGTCAGGGCAAGGCTCGTGGCAGCCACGACAGCCAGCGCCCGTCCCACGGGAGCAATGCGGATCATGAAGTGTCTCCTTCATTTCCAGGCCGGGATCCGTCAGCACCGCCGAGCGTTCCCGATCGAATGACGGAAACGTACAAAATTGCTGGGTACTCGAACTAGATGCGGAGAGGAACTGTCGGCACTTGGATGCGGAGTCGTAATCAGTCCTCAACTTACGGACCTGGGGGAAGGAGGCTTAATCTGCGATGGGTGAAGCGGATGTGGGTCCTTCTGGCAGCGGTAGCCCTCATTGCCGGTTGCGGCGGGGCGGAGCCGTCTTCGCAGGCACCTGCGGGTGTTACTGTCTCGCTGGCCCAATGGCGTTCGGACGAGCCGGTCCACAACCTTCAGGTCGCTGTCCGAAATATCGGCGAAACACCGGTGTTTTTCGCCGACGTCCAGCTCGTCACACCGTCATTTAGGACGCTTCCCCCTAAAAGGGTCGAGACCACTATCGGCCGGACGAACCGCACGGACATCCCCATCCCGTACGGCGCCGCCAACTGCGCCCCGGACCGCCTGCCCGAGCTGCGCCCCGCCACCGTCGTGGCGCACGTCGCCACCGGCACCGAACAGCCGCGCAAGGTGGTGTTCACGGTGCCGCACCCGGACCCGCTGCTGACCAGGCTGCTGCGCGAGGAGTGCTCGCAGTACCTCGTCGAGCGGGTGGCGACCATCGAGTTCGGCCCGCGGTGGACGGAGGCGGGCGAGGTCATGCGCACGACGCTCGTGGTCACCCGGCGCGGCGCGGGCGAGGTGGCGCTGGGCGACCTGGGCGGCACGACGCACTACAACGTCGGCCTGGAACGCAGGCCGCTGGGCGTGCTGCCGGCCGATCGGCAGCGGATGGAGGTGCCGGTCGAGCTCACCCCCGCCCGCTGCGACGGGCACGCCTTCGGCGAGGCCAAAAAGGCGTTCATGTTCCCCGCCCGGGCGAGCCTGGACGGGGGCGAGGAGCGCGTGGTCATCGTGACGCCGCCCAAGCCGGTGCAGGACCGCCTGATCCGCTACGCGCAGCGGGCCTGCGGCCTGGGCGGCGGCTGAGCCTCAGCCCTCGATGTTGCCGGTACGGTACTCCAGCGCCTTGCCGGGGAACGTGTTGTCCTCGCCGTACTGGTAGACGCCGATCGTGGCGACGGCGGGGTCACCGGCGGCGTCGAACTCGACCGGGCCGCTGACGCCGTCGTAGTCGATGTCCTTGCCGGCCTTCAGCAGGTCGACGCACTCCTTGAAGGTCTTGCACTTCTCGCCGCCCTTGCTGACGTCGGGCAGCTTGGCGGCGATGGACCGGCCGGAGTCGTCCTTGGCGGCCTCGGCGGCCAGCGCGATCAGATTCGCCGCGTCGTACGCCTCGGCGGAGTAGGTGTAGTCGTCGAGCTCGGGGGCGACCTCGGCGAGCCTCTTCCTGAACTCCTCGGGGGCCTCGGCGCCGGGGGTGGTGCCCTTGACGCCGTTGAGCGTGCCCTTGGGCATCTTCACGTAGTTGGTGTTCGACATGTTGCCGTCCACCATGTACCACTTCACCTTGTCGGCGGGCATGCCCTGCTTGACCAGCTCCGCGACGACCTTGGCGGTCTCCTCGAAGCCGATCAGCACGACCGCCTTCGGGTTCTTGGCCTTGATCCTGGCGACGTCGGCGGAGAAGTCGGCCGCCTTCGGGTCGTAGTCGACCCGCTCCACGACGGTGGCCCCGGCCGCCTCGGCCGTCGCCTTCACCTGGTCGGCCAGGCCGGAGCCGTAGGAGTCCTGCATCGCCATGATGGCGACCGCGTCGTTGCCGTCGGCCACGACGACGTCGCCGAGCACGCGGCCCTGGAGCTTGTCCGGGGGCGCGGTACGGAAGTACAGCCCGTTGTCCTGGATCGTGGTGAAGGTGTCGGAGGTGTTGGCCGGCGAGAACTGCACGACCCCCGCACCCGTGATCTTGTCGATGATGGACTCGGACACCGAGGACGACGCGGCGCCGATGATGGCGTCGGCCTTCTGCGCAAGCAGCTTGTCCACCGACTGCGAGGCGATGTTCGTGGTGGTGTCGCCCGAGTCGGCGTCGTACTTCGCGACGGGCTTGCCGAGCACGCCACCGGCCTCGTTGATCTCCTTGACGGCCAGGTCCACGCCCGCGAACTCGGGCGGGCCGAGGAACGCCAGCGAACCGGTCTGCGGCAGCACCGTACCCAGGGTGAGGGTGCCGTCGCCCTTGGCCGCCGGCGCGGACGAGGCCGCCGTGGACGGCGCCGCGGAGCCGGTCGTCTGCTGCGCGGCCGTGTCGCCGCTGCCACAGGCCGTCAGAGCCAGGCTCGCCGCGGCCGCGACAGCCAGCACGCGTCCTGCTGGAGCAATGCGAATCATGAAAGAGACTCCCCATGTCTCAGCGAAGGAACGATCACCTTCACTGCGTTTGCCGAGCTCAGCATGCCTGCCTGAGGAAGCTCGCGGGAGTTCTGGACAGTCATTTATGCCGATTTGTGATGTCTTTGACACATATAGTTATGAAACATCTCAGGAGAGTTACGGCCCCTGTCCAAAATAAGTAGACTTGCACCGAAATTTCGGGATCGATCTCACTATGTGAAAGTCCCGGGCCGAAGCCCCGAACGCCATTAGCGCGCCATCGCGCCTGCCATGGGTCTTGGACGCCCGCTACGGCGGCCGTAACAGGCGGACGCGCAGGGCCGGCGTCGTCAAGGACGTCGGCGTGGCAACGTGACCGCTCACCGTCCAGCTGTCGGGGACGGGGCGGTGGCGAGGTGTCGGACGGCGGCCGGTGGGGCGTGTGACGAGCCCCACCGGCCGCAGGTCACGATCGTTCGGCCGCGTCGTCGATGACGATCTGGGCGACCTCGCGCATGCTCAGCCGCCGGTCCATCGACGCCTTCTGGATCCACCGGAACGCCTGAGGCTCCGTCCAGCCGTGCTGGGCCATCAGGCGGCCCTTCGCGCGCTCCACCAGTTTCCTGGTCTCCAGCCGGTCCGACAGGCTCGAGACCTCGGCCGCCAGCGCCACCATCTCCTCGTGCCTGCTGACCGCCATCTCGATGGCCGGCACCAGGTCGGCCTTCGTGAACGGCTTGACCAGGTAGGCCATCGCCCCGGCGTCACGCGCCCGTTCGACCAGGTCACGCTGGGAGAAGGCGGTCAGGATGAGGCAGGGGGCGATCCGGTCCGCCACGATGCGCTCGGCCGCGGAGATGCCGTCGAGCACGGGCATCTTGACGTCGAGGATGACGAGATCGGGTCTCAGCTCGGCGGCCAGCCGGATCGCCTGCTCTCCGTCGCCGGCCTCGCCCACGACGATGTAGCCGTCCTCCTGGAGCATCTCCTTGAGGTCAAGCCGGATCAGGGCCTCGTCTTCCGCGATCACTACTCGCCGCTGCGTACTCACGAGCAGAAGAGTACAGACGTCCGGTAGATTGGAGCCACGCCGGATCGATATGGCCCCAGGTTGGGCTAAGCTTCGATCACGCGCTGCCCATGCGTCCGGAGATCTCCGGACATGCCCCGGTATTCCAACTGGGAGAGAAAGCGGATTCAAAACCCGCACAGTGTGGGTTCGAATCCCACCCGGGGCACCATCGAAGCCGCTCGGCCCGTCCGGCCGGGCGGCTTTCGCCTGTCCCCCGCCCTTCACCACGGCACTCGCCCGTCGTCGTCGAAGAAGCCGCCCGTGGGGCCGTCCGCCGGGAGCGTGGCCAGGCGGATCACCACCGCCGCGCCCTGCGCCGCGGTACGGGTGATGGGGAACGGCAGGTCCTTGGTGAAGTCGGTCGCGCAGGCGCCCGGGGCGGCGGGGTTGACCAGGATGCCGTCCTTGCGCAGTTCCCTGGCGTACTGCACGGTGAGCTGGTTGAGCGCGGTCTTCGACAGCGGGTACGTCGCCGACGCCGGCAGCCCCGACATGTAGTGGCCGGGGTCGGTCTGGTGGGCCAGGGAGCCGACGCCGCTGGAGACGTTCACCACGCGGGGCGCGGGTGACCGCCTGAGCAGGGGCAGCACGGCGTTGGTGACCATGAGGACGCCGACGACGTTCGTCTCGAAGACCTCCCGCAGCGTCGCGGCCGGGGTGCCGCTCGGTGGCTCCCCGAGCGGCCCGGAGACGCCCGCGTTGTTGACGAGCACGTCGAGGCGGTCGAGCGACGCGGCGGCGGCCCGGCTGGGCATGGCGCAGCCGCCGCTGTCCCGGGCGATCCAGAAGCTGGAGCGGCGGCTCGGCGTGCGGCTGCTGGAGCGGTCGAGCCGCGGCGTCACGCTCACCCCGGCGGCGAGGTGCTGGCCAGGGAGGCGGCCAAGGTGCTCGACGCGGTGACCGCCGCGACCGCGCGCACGCGGCGGGCCGGGCGCGCCGACCCCCGGCTGGTGGTGGCGCTCAAGCCGGGTGGCGACGGAGGGCTGCTGCCGGGCATCCTCGCGGCCTACCCCGCGCATCCGGACGCGATGGAGGTGGAGTTGGTGCTGTGCGGGGTGGCCGAGCGGGCCAGGCTGGTCCGCGAGGGCACGGCCGACGTGGCGTTCCTGCACAGCCCTTACGAGGACCTGACGGGGTTGGGCAGCGAGCCGCTGCTGAGCGAGGGCGGCGTGGCCGTCATGCCGGCGGGCCACCCGCTGGCCGGGCGCGAGCTCGTCCGCCTGGCCGACCTCGACGCCGTACCACTCCCCCGCTGGCCGCGCGACCACTCCGAGATCACCGATCCGGCGACGTTGCTGCAGCTCGTGGCGCTCGGCCGGCTCGTCCTGGTGGCGCCTGCGTCGGTCCGCGAGCTGGTGCGGCGCGACCTGGTGTGCGTGCCGGTCGCCGACGGCCCGCCCACGACCGTCGTGCTGGCCTGGCCCGAGGAGTCCCGGTCACGGGCGCTGGCGGCGTTCGTCCGCACGGCGGCGGCCGTCGCGAAGGGTCACAGCGACTCGGGCGAATGATCGCGTGGGCGACTTTTCAGGATCCCTCCCACAGGGAATAGCCGGTGCACGATCTATGCATACGGGGGTGGGCGGGATGCCGTTGAGCGTGGCGGCCCGGGAGGCGTTCCTGGCGGAGGCGCACATCGCGAGCCTGGCGGTGGAGGCGGGCAAGGGCCGCGCGCCGCTGACCGTACCGGTGTGGTACGACTACAGCCCCGGAGGCGAGATCCGGTTCCTGACCGACGGCGACTCGCTCAAGGCCCGGCTGATCGCGAAGGCGGGCCGCCTGTCGATGCTGGTGCAGCGCTCCAGCCCCACCTACCGCTACGTGTCGGTGGAGGGGCCTGTCGTGCAGTCGGGGCCGACGACGCTGGAGGAGCTGACCCGCATCTCCGGCCGCTACCTGCCGCCCGACGCCGTGTCGGGCTACGTCCACGGGTCCGACCTCAACGTGCTCGTGACGTTCCGGGTGGTGCCCGAACGCTGGCTGTCGGCCGACCTGGGCGCCCTCGGCTGACCTGCGGAACGGTATTTTTGGGCCCGTGACTGCTATCGATCCCACCTCGACCGGCGCCTTCGGCGTCGGCCTCGCGACCATCGCCGCCGACGGCACCGTACTCGACACCTGGTTCCCCGCTCCCGAGCTGGGCGACGCACCCGTCACGGGCACGCAGCGCCTGTCCGCCGAGGAGGGGGGCGAGCTGGCCGAGCTGACCGGCCCCGACGCGGCGCGGGGCGTGGAGGTGGTGGCGGTGCGCACCGGCATCGCCAAGCTCTCCGAGGCACCCGTCGACGCCCACGACGTCTACCTGCGCCTGCACCTGATCTCGGCCCGTCTGGTGCGGCCGCACGGCGTCAACCTCGACGGCGTGTTCGGCCTGCTGGCCAACGTGGTGTGGACCAACTTCGGCCCCTGCCCGGTGCCCGACTTCGAGCGCACCCGGCTGCGGTTGCGGCCCAGGGGCCAGGTGACGGTGTACAGCGTGGACAAGTTCCCGCGGATGGTCGACTACGTGCTGCCGTCGGGCGTGCGCATCGCCGACGCCGACCGGGTGCGCCTGGGCGCCCACCTGGCCAGTGGCACCACGGTGATGCACGAGGGCTTCGTCAACTTCAACGCCGGCACGCTCGGCGCCTCGATGATCGAGGGCCGCGTCTCGGCCGGCGTGGTCGTCGGCGACGGCTCCGACGTGGGCGGCGGCGCCTCCATCATGGGCACGCTGTCGGGCGGCGGCAAGCAGGTCATCTCGATCGGCGAGCGCTGCCTGCTGGGCGCCAACTCGGGCCTCGGCATCTCGCTGGGCGACGACTGCGTGGTGGAGGCGGGCCTGTACGTGACCGCCGGCACCAAGGTCGCCCTCCCCGACGGCACGGTGGTCAAGGCGGCCGAGCTGTCGGGCTCCGACGGCATCCTGCTGCGGCGCAACTCGCAGTCGGGCGCGGTCGAGGCCGTGCCGCGCAAGGGCCAGCGCATCGAGCTCAACGCCGCCCTGCACGCCAACTGACAACCCTGCGGGCGACCTGTGGGCCACGGAGATGGCCCCCAGGGCGCTCGCGTCGCGGCGGCCCGCCGGTGAAGGGTCAGCGGCCGTTTCCCTGGAAGGTCCTCAGCCGGAGTGCGGCGGGTGGCCGGCCACGACGGAGCGTGAAGAGAAAATCTAATGCGCGTGTGAGACGGCGGAGCCGATCGTGTGGACGCGCAGGGCGTTGGTCGAGCCGGGCGTGCCGGGAGGCGAGCCGGCCACGATGACCACCTTGTCGCCCTTCTCCAGCCGCCCCAGCGACAGCAGCGACGCCTCCACCTGCCGCACCATGTCGTCGGTGTGGTGGACGAACGGCACCTGGAAGGTCTCCACCCCCCAGGTCAGCGAGAGCTGCCCGCGCACGTGGGGCGAGGAGGTGAAGGCCAGCAGCGGGATCGGCGAGCGGTAGCGGGCCAGCCGCCGCGCGGTCTCACCGGACATCGTGAACGCCACCAGCGCCTTCGCCCCGACGATCGCCCCCACCTCGGCCGCGGCACGCGCGATGGCGCCGCCGGTGGTCTCCGGCATGCGCTCCAGCGTGTGGGTGGCGCTCAGGGAGTGTTTCTCCGCGGCGCACGCGATGCGGTCCATCGTGGAGACGGCCTCGATCGGGTAGTTGCCGACCGAGGTCTCGCCCGAGAGCATCACCGCGTCGGCGCCGTCCATGACCGCGTAGGCCACGTCGGAGGTCTCGGCGCGGGTGGGGCGCGGGGAGTTCATCATCGAGTCGAGCATCTGGGTGGCGACGATGACCGGGTGGGCCTTCTCGCGGCACAGCTCGATGATGCGCCGCTGGACGATCGGCACCTCTTCGAGCGGCAGCTCGACGCCGAGGTCGCCGCGGGCCACCATGACGCCGTCGAAGGCGTCGACGATCTCGGGGAGCCGGTCGACGGCCTGCGGCTTCTCGATCTTGGCGATCAGCGGCAGCCGGACGGCCTCCTGCTCCATGATGTTGCGCACCACGTCGGCGTCGGACGGGCGGCGCACGAACGACAGAGCGATCATGTCGAAGCCGGTGCGCAGCGCCCAGCGCAGGTCGGCCTCGTCCTTGTCGGTCAGGGCCGGGGCGCTGACATTGACGCCCGGCAGGTTGAGGCCCTTGTTGTCGGAGATCATGCCGCCGATGACGACCCGGGTGATGATCCGCTCCCCCTCGACGCGGGTGGCCTCGAGCACGAGGCGGCCGTCGTCGACGAGGATCGTGTCACCGGGGCGGACGTCGTTCGGCAGCCCCTTGTAGGTGGTGGAGACCTGCTCGCGGTCGCCCGGCACGTCTTCGGTGGTGATGGTGAAGACGTCGCCGAAGCCGAGCCTGACCGGGCCCTCCCCGAACGTGCCGACGCGGATCTTGGGGCCCTGCAGGTCGGCGAGCACGCCTACGCCGCGGCCGAGGTCGGCCGCCACCTCCCTGACCCGGTCGAAGACCTCTCTGTGCAGGTCATGGGTTCCATGACTGAGGTTGAACCGTGCCACGTCCATGCCCGCGGCGATCAATTCGCGGAGGCGTTCTTCGGACGATGTGGCGGGGCCTAGAGTGCAGACGATTTTCGCGCGACGAGTCACGAGTCCTACCTTAATTGGTACAGACCACTTGGCAGTCACTGACGCCGGAGAACGTACCCGGCGTAGGAGAACAGAACGAGAACGGCGACTCCCAGACGTGCCAAGTTCGTGTGCTCCTCCGGGTAGATCACGCCCTCGATGTAGTGGTCGATGAATCCGCTGGGCGGCAGCCCCGCCTGGCCGGCGTTGCGCCGCCCCCAGTCCTCGACGTGGGTCAGGGGACAGTCGACACCGGAGACCGACAGCACCCCCCAGGCCGCTACGGCGAGATGTAACCCGATCGTACGCCGCCACCGCCATGCCAGGAACCCGCCCACGGCCAAGTACGCCAGGAAAGCGAAGTGCACCACCATCGCGATGTCCGCGACGAGGCGATACATCATGGTTCGACAGTAGCGGCCTTCCAGGCGTCCACGATGCCGTGGCCGTAGAAACCGTTGTCCGCCGTGTCGCCCTCGCAGGCGTGCGTGACGCTCTGGCCGTAGGCGTTGTAGACGTACTGGCGCGGCGACGGGCAGGACTTGCGGGTCGCCGTCTTGTAGAGCAGGTCCTCCACCGTGGCCGGGGCGAGCTCCACGCCGCCCCTGCCGGGCTTGCCGAAGCGGCTGATGAGGATGGCGGCGACGCCGGTGGCGTGCGGCGCGGCCATCGAGGTGCCTTCGAGGTACTGGAAGTAGGCGCAGGTGCTGCCCTTGCAGCTCTTGACGACGTCGGTGCCCTTGGGCTCGCCGTCGGCGTCGATACGGGCCGCCTTGCGCAGCACGCGCTCGGGCGCGGCGGCCAGGATGCCACGGGCGGCGTTGGCGCCGCCCTGGCCGTCCAGCACGTCGCCGCCGGGCGCGGCCACGTCGGTCTGCTCCAGGCCGTAGTCGCTGTAGATCGCCTTGCGGCCGGACGGGCCGACGGAGGAGACCGAGATGACGCCGCGCGACTCGGCGGGGACGCTGAGGCAGGAGTTGTCGACCCGGCGCACCTTCTCGTCGCCCTTCGGGTAGCCGGGGCTCTGCCGGTCGACCGTGGGCCGGCCGAGGTCGGTGGAGCCGTTGCCGAGGGCGGAGACGATCGTGACGCCGCGCGCCCGGGCGTAGTCGACGGCGCGCTGGATGCCGGTGATGATGGCGCGCTGCTCCAGCTGCTGCTTCCTGTTGTCGGCGGAGTTGTCCGGGCAGTTGAACAGCCACGGGTCGACGAAGTAGCTCATGTTGACGACGTCCACGCCGATGTCGGCGGCGTACGCGAGGGCGTCGAGGCTGGGCTTGAGGAAGAAGAACCCGGAGTCCTGGCCGGCCCGGATGTTGACGATCTGCACGCCGGGGGCGACGCCCGCGATGCCGATGCCGTTGATGGGAGAGGCGATCGTGCTGGCCACGTGGGTGCCGTGGCCGTCGTCGTCGGCGTCCACGGGGTCCTTGCAGCCGCTGACCTCGCAGGGGCCGTCGAGCGTCTCGCCCTTGTCGTCCTTGGGCCGGTCGGTGACGAAGTTTCGGCTCAGCGTGCGGTTGAAGTTGGGGGCGATGTCCGGGTGCTTGCCGTCGACGCCGGTGTCGATGACGCCGACCAGCACCTTCTTGGTGCCGGGGGCCTTGGCGTTGGCGCGGTCGGCGCCGATCATCCGCATGTCCCACTGGCGGCCGGCGAGCGGCTCGCCCCTCTCCTCGGTGAACGAGCCCGCGTCGGGGAAGGCCGCCCTCCCCGCGGTGCGGCCCGCGGCGACGCCGATGCGCCGGTCCGGGGAGACGCCCACGATGGACGGGTCCGCGCCGGCGTCCACGGTGAAGCGGTCGCCGCCGGCCCTGGCCATGAGGTAGCCGAGGCGGGTGTCCGCCGACAGCTCGGTGCCGCCGGCCCGCTCGACGGCGGCCTCGGCCTCGTTGCGTTTGCCCGGGGCGTAGAAGACGAGGTAGTCACTCTTGCCCGCGCTCCTGGTCTGCTGGGCGGAGGGGGTGCCGGCCTGCTCGGTGGCGGGTTTCTGCGGTCGCTGGGCCGTCCCGGGCGAGCAGGAGCTCAGCGCGACCACGGCGGCCAGCGCAGACAAGCCAGAGACGACCCGCCGCATAGTTCCCCCATCCGATATGCCGCAGAATCTGCATCTTCCCGACAGTCATCGAGTGATGCAACCTAGTACCGAAATTTCGGTCGATGGGGGGCGAAGCGGGCGTGCAGGCGGGCCGGGATCCCGGGCCCGCCTGCACGCGGGATCAGACCAGCGGGCGCGCGGTCGGCAGGATCGGGTACGGCAGTGCCGTGTCCCCGGTCAGGAACCGGTCCACACCCGAGGCGGCGGCGCGCCCCTCGGCGATGGCCCACACGATGAGCGACTGCCCGCGGCCCATGTCACCGGCCACGAACACGCCGTCCACCTTCGACATGTACGTCTTGTCGCGCGCCACGTTGCCCCTGGCATCGTAGAAGCCGTCGCCGGCGGCCTCGGCCAGGTCCTGCAGCAGCGAGCCCTTCTCCGGCCCGACGAAGCCCATGGACAGCGTGACCAGCTCGGCCGGGATCTCCCGCTCGGTGCCGGGGATCGGCTTGAACCCGGCCTGCGGCCCCTCGACGCCGACCAGCCGCAGCGCCCGCACGTTGCCGTCGGCGTCGCCGACGAACTCCGTGGTGGAGACGGCGTACAGGCGCTCGCCACCCTGCTCGGCCAGCTCCTCGTGGGCGCTCTCCACCTTGAACAACATCGGGTACGTCGGCCACGGCTGGTTGTCGGGCCGCGTCTGAGGCGGCGTCGGCATGATCTCCAGCTGGGTGACCGACGCGGCGCCCTGCCGGATCGCCGTGCCGATGCAGTCGGCGCCGGTGTCACCGCCGCCGATGACCACCACGTGCTTGCCCTCGGCCGAGATCGGCGACCGGTCGAAGTCGCCCTCCTGGACCTTGTTGGACAGCGGCAGGTATTCCATCGCCTGGTGGACGCCCTTGAGCTCGCGCCCGGGCACCGGCAGGTCGCGCCACTGGGTGGCGCCGCCCGCGAGCACCACGGCGTCGAACTGCTCGCGCAGCTGGGCGGCCGTGACGTCGACACCGACGTTGACGCCGGTGCGGAACTCGGTGCCCTCGGCCCGCATCTGCGCCAGGCGCCGGTCGATGTGGCGCTTCTCCATCTTGAACTCGGGGATGCCGTAACGCAGCAGGCCGCCGATGCGGTCGGCGCGCTCGAACACCACCACGTCGTGCCCGGCCCTGGTCAGCTGCTGGGCGGCGGCCAGGCCCGCGGGCCCCGAGCCGACGACCGCGACCCTCCTGCCGGTCCTGACGGGCGCCGGCTGCGGGGTCACCCAGCCCTCGGAGAACGCCCGATCGATGATCTCGACCTCGACCCGCTTGATCGCCACCGGGTCGGAGTTGATGCCGAGCACGCACGCCGCCTCGCACGGAGCCGGGCAGAGCCTGCCGGTGAACTCCGGGAAGTTGTTCGTGGCGTGCAGCCGCTCGATCGCCTCGCGCCAGTCGGTGCGGTAGACGAGGTCGTTCCACTCGGGGATGAGGTTGCCCAGCGGGCAGCCGTTGTGGCAGAACGGGATGCCGCAGTCCATGCAGCGGGCCGCCTGCTTGGTCAGCTTCTCCTGCGAGAAGTCCTGATAGACCTCACGCCAGTCGCTGATGCGCACGTCCACGGGGCGGCGCGCCGGCAGCTCCCGGTCGTGCGTGAGAAAACCCTTGGGGTCAGCCATCGGTACGCCTCCCTTAGCCCTGAACAGTGGTTGACAAGCACAGCCGGGCATCATGGCCAGGCTCGTTACGGCGGGTCATGACTGCACCGCGGCGGCCATGACCGCCTCGTCGATGTCCCTGCCTTCGATGCGGGCGGCCTCGGCGGCCGCCAGCACCCTCTTGTAGTCGGTCGGCATGACCTTGCCGAACCTGGCCGGCGCCGCGTCCCAGTCGGCCAGCAGCTGCTTGGCGACCGGCGAGCCGGTCTCCGCGAAGTGCTTCTCGACCGTCTCCTTGAGGAACTCGGCGTCCTGCTCGGTGATCGCCTCGATGGCCACCATCTCGCGGTTGACCCGCTCGGTCCTCAGGTCCAGCAGGTACGCGACGCCGCCCGACATGCCGGCCGCGAAGTTGCGCCCGGTCGAGCCCAGCACCACGACCTTGCCGCCGGTCATGTACTCGCAGCCGTGGTCGCCCACGCCCTCGACGACCGCCGTGGCGCCGGAGTTGCGCACGCAGAACCGCTCGCCCACGACGCCGCGGATGAACACCTCTCCGGACGTGGCGCCGTACAGGGCCACGTTGCCGGCGATGATCTGCCCGTCGAGCGGGGCCGACTCGTGCGGGCGCACGGTGATGCGGCCGCCCGACAGGCCCTTGCCGAGGTAGTCGTTGGCGTCGCCGGTCAGCCTCAGCGTGACGCCGCGCGGCACGAACGCGCCGAACGAGTTGCCCGCCGACCCGGTGAACGAGGTGTCGATGGTGTTGTCGGGCAGGCCCTGGCCGCCGTACCGCTTGGTCACCTGGTAGCCGAGCATGGTGCCGACCGTGCGGTTGACGTTGCGGATGGGCAGCTCCAGCGTGACCGGGGTGCCGTCCTTGAGCGCGCCCTCGGCGAGCTGGATGAGCGTGTTGTCGAGCGCGTGCTCCAGCCCGTGGTCCTGGCCGACGATCCGGCGCAGCGCGGTGCCCTCGGGCAGCTCGGGCCGGTGCAGGATCGGCGACAGGTCGAGGCCGCCGGCCTTCCAGTGGTTCTCGGCCGCCGACATGTCGAGCATCTCGACGTGGCCGATCGCCTCGTCGAGCGAGCGGAAGCCCAGCTCGGCCAGGTATTCGCGGATCTCCTGGGCGACGAACTCGAAGAAGTTGACCACGAACTCGGGCTTGCCGGAGAAGCGCTTGCGCAGCTCGGGGTTCTGCGTGGCCACGCCCACCGGGCAGGTGTCGAGGTGGCAGACCCGCATCATCACGCAGCCGGAGACGACCAGCGGCGCGGTGGCGAAGCCGTACTCCTCGGCGCCGAGGAGCGCCGCGATGACGACGTCGCGGCCGGTCTTGAGCTGGCCGTCCACCTGGACGACGATGCGGTCGCGCAGGCCGTTCAGCAGAAGCGTCTGCTGGGTCTCGGCCAGGCCGAGCTCCCACGGCGCGCCCGCGTGCTTGAGCGACGTGAGCGGCGAGGCGCCGGTGCCGCCGTCGTGGCCGGAGATGAGCACCACGTCGGCGTGCGCCTTCGACACGCCCGCGGCGACCGTGCCGACCCCGACCTCGGCCACCAGCTTCACGTGAACCCTGGCCTCCGGGTTGGAGTTCTTCAGGTCGTGGATCAGCTGGGCGAGGTCCTCGATCGAGTAGATGTCGTGGTGCGGCGGCGGCGAGATGAGGCCGACGCCGGGCGTGGAGTGCCGGGTCTTGGCGATCCACGGGTAGACCTTGTGGCCGGGCAGCTGGCCGCCCTCACCGGGCTTGGCGCCCTGGGCCATCTTGATCTGCACGTCGGCCGCGTTGACGAGGTATTCGGAGGTGACGCCGAACCGGCCCGAGGCCACCTGCTTGATGGCGCTGCGGCGCTCGGGGTCGTACAGGCGCTCGGGGTCCTCGCCGCCCTCGCCGGTGTTGGACTTGCCGCCGAGGCGGTTCATCGCGATGGCGAGCGTCTCGTGCGCCTCGACCGAGATCGAGCCGTACGACATCGCGCCGGTCGAGAACCGCTTGACGATGCTCTCGACGGGCTCGACCTCCTCGATGGGGATCGACTTGCCCTTGCGCAGCTTGAACAGGCCGCGCAGCGTCATCAGCTGCTCCGCCTGGGAGTCGACGAGGTTCGTGTACTCCTTGAAGATCTCGTAGCGCCGCGTCCTGGTGGCGTGCTGCAGCTTGAAGACGGTCTCGGGGTTGAACAGGTGCGGCTCGCCCTCGCGCCGCCACTGGTACTCGCCCCCGACCTGGAGCCTGCGGTGCGGGTTCTCCACCCGCGGGTAGGCGTGGCGGTGACGCTGCGCGACCTCCTCGGCCAGCACGTCGAAGCCGACGCCGCCCAGGCGCGAGGTGGTGCCGGTGAAGCAGGAGTCGATGACCTCCTGGCTCAGGCCGAGCGCCTCGAAGATCTGCGCGCCGGTGTAGGAGGCCACCGTCGACACGCCCATCTTGGACATGACCTTGATGACGCCCTTGCCGTACGCCTTGATCAGGTTGCGCACGGCCTTGCGCTTGTCGATCGGCAGCGCGCCGGCGTCGGCGAGGTCCTCGATCGTCTCGATGGCGAGGTACGGGTTGATCGCGCCGGCGCCGTACCCGATGAGCAGGGCCATGTGGTGGCACTCGCGGGCCTCGCCGGTCTCGATGACCAGACCGATCTTGGTGCGGGTCTTCTCCTGGATCAGGTGGTGGTGCACCGCGCCGGTGAGCAGCAGCGCCGGGATCGGCGCCATCGACTCGGACGAGCCGCGGTCGGACAGCACGATGATGCGCGCGCCGTTCGCGATCGCCTGCGACGCCTCGGCCCGGATCTCCTCCAGCCGGTGCAGCAGCGCCTCGCCGCCGCCCGCGACCTCGTACAGGCCGCTGATGACGTACGGGTGGAAGCCCGGCAGGTCGTGCTCGTCGTTGATGTGGATGATCTTGGCGAGCTCTTCGTTGTCGATCACCGGGTACGGCATCACCAGCTGCCGGCACGACGACGGCCCCGGCTCCAGCAGGTTGCCCTCGGGCCCGAGGGTGCTGGCCAGGGAGGTGACCAGCTCCTCGCGGATGGCGTCCAGCGGCGGGTTGGTGACCTGCGCGAACAGCTGGGTGAAGTAGTCGTACAGCAGCCGCGGCTTCTCGCTCAGCACGGCGACGGGCGTGTCGGTGCCCATGGAGCCGATCGGCTCGGCGCCGGCCTTCGCCATCGGCGACAGGATGATGCGCAGCTCTTCCTCGGTGTAGCCGAAGGTCTGCTGCCGCTTGACGAGCGCCTCGTGCGTGGGGATCTCGCGCTGGCGGGCGGGCAGCTCCTCGAAGCGCACCAGGCCGGCGTGCAGCCAGTCGGCGTACGGCAGCTCGGCGGCCAGCTCCGCCTTGATCTCGTCGTCCTCGATGATCTTGCCGCGGGCGGTGTCGATGAGGAACATCCGGCCGGGCTGCAGGCGGCCCTTGCGGACGACGTCCTCGGGCTTGATGTCGAGCACGCCGGCCTCGGAGGCGAGCACGACGAGGCCGTCGGCGGTCACCCAGAAGCGGCCGGGGCGCAGGCCGTTGCGGTCGAGGACGGCGCCGGCGAGGGTGCCGTCGGTGAACGTGATCGAGGCGGGGCCGTCCCAGGCCTCCATCATCGTGGAGTGGAACTCGTAGAACGCGCGCCGCGAGGCGTCCATCTCGGTGTGGTTCTCCCACGCCTCGGGGATCATCATCAGCACGGCGTGCGGCAGGCTGCGGCCGCCCATGTGGAGGAGTTCGAGGGCCTCGTCGAAGCTGGCGGTGTCGCTTCCCTCTGGGTCACAGATGGGGAAAAGTCGTGAAATATCGCCCGGGATGTGGGCGGACTGCAGCATCGCCTCGCGGGCCCGCATCCAGTTGCGGTTGCCCTTGACGGTGTTGATCTCACCGTTGTGTGCGATGTAGCGGTACGGGTGCGCCAGCGGCCAGCTCGGGAACGTGTTGGTGGAGAAACGCGAGTGCACCAGCGCGATCGCGCTCTCGTAGCGCTCGTCGCTCAGGTCGGGGAAGAACGGCTCGACCTGCTCGGGGGTGAGCATGCCCTTGTAGACGACCGTCCTGGCCGACAGCGACGGGAAGTAGACCCGGGCCTCGTGCTCGGCGCGCTTGCGCAGGCAGAAGGCGAGGCGGTCGAGGTCGAGTCCCGTACGCCCGGCGGGGTCGGACACGAAGAGCTGGGCGAAATGCGGCATGACGGCCCGGGCGCTCGGCCCCGGCAGCGTACGGTCGACCGGCACGTCGCGCCAGCCGAGCACGGTCAGGCCCTCCTCGGCCGCGATCTCCTCGATCAGGCGGACCGCGGCGCCCCTGGCCTCGTCGTCCACGGGCAGGAAGGCGATGCCGGTGGCGTACGCACCGGCGGCCGGCAGCTCGAAGGGCACGACCGCGCGGTAGAACGCCTCGGGGATCTGCGTCAGGATGCCGGCGCCGTCGCCGGTGTCCGGCTCGCTACCCTTGGCCCCTCGGTGGTCGAGATTGCACAGCGCCGTCAGCGCCTTCACCACGATCCCGTGGTCACGCCGCCCCGCGACGTCGGCCACCATGGCGACACCACAGGCGTCGTGCTCGTTGGCGGGGTGGTACAGGCCCTGAGGCTCGGGGAAACCGAGGTGGGCAGCAGGCATTGAATCCCTCCCGTCGTCATCGTCTGTCATGAACTGCTGTACAGGCGGGGACGACGTTGGCCCTGCTGCATATCGTGGGTAGAGATTACCGCACCCTGCCGGAATGGTGCCCACAGCGTCCGCATTGCGAACATTGGCCACCATCCCAGCATGCGAACTCCTTATCCCAAACCCCGGACCAGGCGGGCGGAATTCCCGATCCGCGCGACGATTTCCGCCTGGGCGAACGAGCCGGTTCCGCCTGGGCGGACGAGCCGGACGAGAGGTCGATAGGGTGCCACCATGGAGCGTGAGGGGGTCGAGCGGCTGCTCGCGGAGGCCGGGGCCGACAGCAGGCGGTTGCGGCACGCGCTGGCGCTGCTGAGCGACGGCCAGTGGTGGACGCTGGCCGACGTGGTCCGACAGAGCGCCACGTCCCGGCGCACCGTCGAGTCGCTCGTCCGGGAGCTCCCCCTGGAGCACGACGGCGACCGGTTCCGCATGCCGCTCGTCGACGCGCCCGACTACCAGGACCTCCTGGCCGTTGCGCCGCCGCCGGAAGACCCGGTGGCCCACCTCGTGCCCCACTACGGCCACGTGCTCGACCGGCTCACCGACCTGATCGCGAAGGCGCCGCGGGCCCGCCATGTGCTCGACCACGTCTCCGCCACGCCCGAGACCGTGCTGCGGCGGGCGCTGCTGCTCGGCGCCCGGTTCTGGCTGCCGGGCGCACGGCTGCTGTGCGTGGGCGACCACGACCTGACCTCGCTGGCCGTCAAGCTCGTCCATCCCGAGGCCGACGTCACGGTGGTCGACGTCGACGAGCGCATCCTGGCCTACATCGACGAGCAGGGGCTGGGCGTCCGCACCCGCTGGGCCGACCTGCGGCTGGGGCTGCCGCCGTCCGCGCGCGAGCACGACCTCGCCGTCACCGACCCGCCGTACACGCCGGAGGGCACGGGCCTGTTCGTGGCGCGCGCCCTGGAGGGGCTGAAGGACGACGGGCGGGTGCTGCTGGCGTACGGCGCCAGCGAGCGCACGCCGATGCTGGCCCTGAAGGTGCAGCAGGAGCTGTCACAGCTCAACCTGGTCTACGAAGCCGTTTATCCCGACTTCAACCGATATTTCGGGGCGGAAGCCATCGGGTCGGCGGCCGACCTGTACATCCTGCGCCCGACTTCCAAGACCCGCCCCGCCGTCCAGTCACGCCTGAGCCGCCTGTCCACCGCCATCTACACCCAGGGCCCTCAGTCCGTCGAAAGCGCCGCCGGCGCGTCCACGACCTCGGCGACGGCCCTGGAAGGCTTCGCGCCGGACCTACTGGTAGGCGACTGGCCCAAGGACCTCACACCACCGCGGGTCAAACTCCCGACATGGCTCGCCAAGCCATACGCCGCCGCGCCGGAGCGCGTCGCCGTAGCCGTGCCACCGGGCCTGGAGTCCGCACTCCCCCGCCTGCTCCTCGCGACCCGCGCCCCCCAGGTCCGCGTCCTGCTCTCCGGCGCGCTCCCGCCGCTCCCGCAACCCCTCTCCACCGTGTACGACCTGCGCCCCGGCGACGGCATCCTCGACGCCGTACGCCTCCCGCAACCCACCGACGAGGCCGCCTCGGTCCTGCGCCGCATCCTCGACAACGGCCACGCCAAACTGGCCAACACCTGGCGCGAAGCCCTGATCGCCGTCGCCCGCTCCCAAGGCACGGCCCTCACGAAGAACGACGCCCGCACCCTGATCCGCCAGGCAGCCCCCTGGTCCGACGACCTGACACCGCTCGAAACCCCCCTCCACCACCTGACGGCTCTACCAGCCGCCGTAACCACCACGGTCACCGCCCTCACCACCACCCTCTAGCGGCGGCGCCGTGGACGGCGACCGTCTTGGCCGCCCAGGCCTCACAGATCGCCACCGCACCAGGACGACCACGCCCCCAGCGTCGCTTCTGGCCACCCACGTCCTCTTATCAAGGAACGGGTGCACACCCTGATCGTCGGACAGCCGAGTGACCCGACACCCTGCCCGCGAGGCCGCCCTCCACCGCCTGTCCGCCCTACCGACACAGGCACCGCCGTCCCCACCGGCCGACACGGTCGGCCGCCTGACCAATGCGCGCCATCTCGCGGCTACGCCTCAGAGGTCGGCGGTCCCCACCGAGGCCCCTGCCACGATGAGTTCCGGCCGGGTCTCGGGTCTGTCCTGGTGACCGTCGTAGCGCGTCGTACGACGCTGCGCGGCACGAGACACCACCGAGGACACCATGACGACCACGCCGAGTGACCCGAACACCGCGCTGCCCGGCCGCCCGCCCATCGTCGACCTGGTCACCTGGCGGACCGCCCGTGACGAGCTCCTGGTCCGCGAGAAGGCCCACACCCGCGAGGGCGGCGCCATCGCGGCGGCCCGCCGCCGGCTGCCGATGGTGGAGCTCGACGGGACGGTGGAGGTCGTCGGCGCCGACGGCCCGGTCCCGTTCCCGCACCTGTTCCATGGCCGCGACGAACTCGTGGTCCACCAGCACATGTGGTACGACGACGCGCCGCACCAGGGGCAGTGCAAGGGCTGCACCACCACGGCCTGGCACCTGAAGGACGCCGCCCACCTCAACGCCCGCGGCGTCTCGTTCGCGATCCTGACCACGGGCAGGTAGGACGAGGTGGCCTCCTACGTCGAGTTCATGGGCTACACCCAGCCCTGGTACTCGGTGCGCGACGTGGACCCGCCGGTCGGCGGCAGCATGGGTCACATCACCTGCTTCCTGCGCGACGGCGACCGCGTGTTCCTCACCTACTCGACGACGGGCCGCGGCAACGAGCCGGTCAACGGTTCCTTGAGCCTGCTCGACATGACGCCCTACGGCCGCGGCGAGGCGTGGGAGGACAAGCCCGAGCGCCGGCCCGAGGGGAGCGGCCCGTGCTGGTCCTGGCGCTCGGACGCGGGCGGGAACGCCACACGGGACCCTCCCAGCCAACCCACGAAGCCATGAGCTGGACCACCGCCCACCGGGCAGCTCGGCAACCGCCTCACCCCGCTGGCCGAGTACACAGACGCTCTCTCGAAGATCAGCGGCCCAGCCCAACACCTCAGCGGTCGCGGGGGCGACGGGTCAGGGATCGGCGCTCCCCGACGGGCGCTACGGGTTGGCCGGTTCAGGTGGCCGCGACGACGCGGTTCTGGACCACGCGACCGAGGCCGTCGAGGGCGACGAGGGCCCCCACCAAGTCGTCCGCGCTCGCCTTCCCGCCCACCCAGCTCACCGTCACGAAGTGGCCCATGGCGCGGACCTGGGCGCTGCTGCCGGCGGCGTCGAACGCGATGCCCTGCCGTACGAACCCGTCCTTGCGCAGCCCCGTCACCAGCGCGTCCGCCGCCCGTCCGTCACCGAGGTTGAAGATGACGAACTGCCCCGCCATCCCCCCGCCCCGGTACGTGGCCTGGAGTGCCTGTGTGCATCCCTCGGCCGAGACACCCCACAGGACCTCGGCACAGTCGCCGAACTGCGCCGTGGCGTCCAGAGTCAGTGCGCCCAGAGTGCGGGTGGCCGGAGTGAAGACCTCGTCGAGGGTCAGCGGCGCGGCGTCGGCCTGCCGGGAGTCGATGGCCGCGTAGAAGGCGGAGGTCGGCTCAGCGTGGAACATGGCCGGCCGCGGCTCCTCCCCACGCAGCCACAACCACCCGGCCACGGCGACAGCCACCACACCAGCGGCCACCACGACAGGAATGACGACACGTCGGGACATCAGCCAGTCTCCCCCGAACCGACGACGTTGCATGGCATCAGACCACCGCTCCCACACCTACGACCACGCCGAACAACCCCCGGCCGCACGAACCCTCACCATGGCGACCCCAGAAGGCCCCACCACCGCATCGGACGCCACCGTCACCACGACGGCCGTCACCACGACCACCCCGCACGGCACCGTCACCGTGTGGACGACGCCCATGACCACGCCGAACGGCGCCGTGACCGCACGACGCGGCGCCACGCGGACGAGCAGCGCTCAGGGCGACGCGGTGGGCCGCTTCGCCGGCGCGGCACCGCACCGGGGCGCGCTCTCCCCCGCCCACGACCACTTCGAACGGCATCAGGAGGACGGCCCCGTGACGGCGACGACACGGCGGTAGATGGCCTTCTCCGCTCCGCGCAAGGCCAGGGTGAGGGAGACGAAGTCGTCCTCGGTGTCGGGCTCCGCGCCGTCGACCCTGCCGATCCACACCAGACCGACGTAGTGACCCAGCGCGTAACCCCCGGCCTCGGAGTAGCCTCCCGCGGGGAAGGCCGCCTTGGAGGACTCAAGGGGGTGCGTCCAGCCGCCACGGTAAAGCGTCTTCAAAGAGTCGACCAATCCCGCGGCCGACTCGCCGTCCTTGAGGTTGAGTAGCGTGTACTGCCCCACGTACCGGCCGTCGGAGCTGGCATACAGTCCTCGGGCGGCCTGGGTGCAGCCGCCGTCCGACACCTGTTCGAGGAGGCTGTCACCCCACAGCACGGCGGCGCAGTCGGCGTCGAGCTGTTTGGCGACGAGCTTGAGCTTGAGCTTCTTGGTGACGGGCAACTCGCTCTCCCCGAACACCTCCTTCTCGGTGAGCGCCTTGGCGTCCTCGGCACGCTCGGCCAGAGGCGCGAACAGCTTGGGCGAGCCCCAGCCGTGGAACACCTGCGGCAGCGCCGCGTCCGGGACGATCACGGCGGCGCCGGCCTGACGTTCGGGCGAGTGGTCGCCGAGCGACTGGATGGCCGCCACCAGACCTCCGGCACCCGCGAGCACGACGACGACCGTGGCGATGACGACGATCAGCCGCTGTTGTTCCGGCCGCAGCCCCATACCGGTGAGCACCGGGAACTGCCAGTCCGAGCGCGGAGGCCGCCGCCGCTGCCGGGCCGCACCGCCCGACCGCCCGCCGGCTTCGGCGGCCTGCGCCGCCAGGTCGCGCGACGCAGCCTCCGCCCGGGCGCGTCCGCCGACCCGAGGAAATCCCTCGAACCCAGCAGAACCGTTCTCCTCACCACCGGCGTCCTCAGAAGCCCACTCCCACTGCGACTCCTGATCCCGCTCACCCCGAGCAGAACCACCGCCACGGGACATCCCCTCACCCCGCCGGCCCTCAGGACCACCGGAACGGGCGACTTCCTCACCTCGCCGGACCGCACGACGGCCACCAGCACGGGACACGCCCTCGATCTGCGAGCCCCCGGCTACATCACCGGAACGGGATGCCCGGTCGATCCGTTCGTCGCCGATGACACCGCTGAGGTGGGAGGTCTCCTCGGCCCACCCGGCCCCAGCGGAACGAGACGGCCTCGCGAGCCTGTCGGCCTGGGCCGGATCGTCGACGCGAGGAAGCTCCTCGAACCCGTCGGTGTGCCCAGCCGCCCGGTCGCCGCGACTTCTCCGACGCCCGCCGTCCGAGCGGCTCCGCCGCCGACGACCACCGTCAGCGCCGTCTTGCCACCCGGAACCGCTGTCTGCGCGAGCCGCCTGCCGGCTGCCGTCGCCGGAAGCCGCCGCAGCACTGCGCCCGCGTTCCGCCACGCCAGGTTGCCCGCCATCCGGACCCGTGGCTTCCCAGCCACCACTCTCCGGCCGCGCCGCCTCCCAAGCGCCACTCTCCGGCGGCGCCGCCTCCCAAGCGCCACTCTCCGGCGGCGCCGCCTCCCAAGCGCCACTCTCCGGCGGCGCCGCCTCCCAAGCGCCACTTTCCGGCCGCGCCGCCTCCCGACTACCACTTCCGGAGCGCGCCGCCTGCCGGCCGCCGCTCTCGGGCCGCGCCGCTTCCCAACTGCCGCTTCCAGAACCCGTACCCGACCGGCCGCCATCCCGCGGACTGCGCGCGTCCCGGCCACCGTGTTCGGGGTACGCCGCGTCCCAACCTCCGCTTGCCGTGCGGGGGTCGCGGCCGGTGTTCGTGGCGAAGAAGTCTTCGCCTGGCCCCGCGACCGGTGACGTGCCGTCGCTCTGTCCGGTCCCCTGCCAGTCGCCGGCCGCGCGATCGGCAGATCGCCCGTCGCGCGTACGCCCCGCCCGTCGGGCGGCGCGTCCACCGGCTGACCGGCCGCGCCGCCCGTCACCGGGTGCCGGGCGCTCGTTCCCGATCTCCGGCCGACCCGGCTCACCTGTGGAGCCGCCACCCGTCATCGGCCGGCCGCCATCGCCGGGCGGCGCAGGCCAGCCACCTCCAGCGCCTCTGCCCGCGCCACCGTCGTCGCCCGCGAACCAGCCGCTGTCAGCGCCTTGAGCGGACCGGACGTCACCCGCCGCAGACCAGCCACCCTGGGCACCGCTCGCGGAGCGGCCTTCGCCGCCTGCGAACCAACCACCCTCGGCACCCTGAGTGGAACGGGGGTCACCAGCCGCCGGCCAGCAGTCGGTGCCTCGGGCGTCGTGGCGGCCGGTGACAGGCCGGCCGCCATCGGCTCCCGGACCCAACCGACCGTGGCCTGTGGGGCCCGCCTGACCGGCGTCAGCACCCGCCCACCAGCCGTCGGACGCCGTGTGCTGCGCGGCGTCACCCGCCCACCGGCCGTCGGACGGCATGTGGTGCGGGGCGTCGGCGCCCGCCTGCCAGACGGCGGAGTCACCCGGATGAGGCCAGGAGCCGTTGCCCGGAACGTGGCCACCACCGCGGCCCGTGCCTTCCGCGGCGCTCGCCGAACGGCCGCCGCTACGGCGCACGCCGTCCGCGGGTCCCGCGGAGCGGGCGTTACGGCCCGTGTCGTCGGCCGAGCCTGTCGAGCGGTCGTCGTTCGGTCGGCCGCCGGGAGACGGCGTGCCTCTTCTGCGGGCCATCACAGCCCCGTCGCCCCGATCAGGTTGCCGACGCCGAACGTGACGCCGGCCGCCACCGCCCCCACCAGGAGCTGACGCAGCCCGGTGTACCACCAGCTGCGTGCCGTCACGGCCGAGACCAGCGCGCCCGCCGCGAACAGCGCCACGCACGACACACCCGCCGACCACCCGAGGTGCTCAGCCCCGAACATGTACGGCAGCAGGGGCAGCAGCGCCCCCACCGCGAACGACAGGAACGACGAGATTGCCGCCACCACGGGCGACGGCAGATCGCCCGGAGCCACACCGAGCTCGGCCCGGGAGTGGACCTCCAGCGCGTGCTCGGGGTCGCGTGAGATCTGCCGCGCCACCTCGACGGCCAGATCGGGCGTCACGCCCTTGTCGACGAACGTCTGGGCGAGCTCGGCCAGCTCGTCTTCGGGGTGGCGGGCCAGCTCGCGGCGTTCGACGGCGATCTCCGCCTGGGCCAGCTCGCGCTGGCTGGCGACCGAGACGTATTCGCCGCCCGCCATGGACAGAGCCCCGGCGGCCAGCCCGGCGACACCGCCGAGGGCGATGATCTTGGTGTTGCCGGTGCCGCCCGCGACGCCTGCGATGAGCGCGAAGTTCGACACCAGGCCGTCCATCGCGCCGAACACCGAGGGCCGCAACCAGCCCCCTGTGACGTCGCGGTGGCGGTGGTGGGCCTCCGCGCGGCCACTCATCAGGAGCTCTTCTCCTTCGTCGCGGGTTCGGTGGCGTCGGGCGCGTCACCCGCCCCTGCGGCGTCGTCGCCGGAGCCCTCGGCCCGCGGCTCGCCGCCCTCCGGCGATCCGCCCTCGGACGGATCACGTCCGGAAGGACCATCATCGGAACCGCCGGGCGGGGCGGCCGAGGACTCGCCCGTGCCGGGGTCGGCCTGGCCGGACGCGTGCTCCGGATCGACCTCCGCGCCCGGCGTGTCAGACAGGTCGGACGGCCCCAACACGACCTCGTCGCCCGTCTTGTTCCTGGTCGCCCAGAAGTACACGAGCGCGCCGACGAAGAGCACGATCGCCGTCCACTGGTTGAGCCGCAGCCCGAGGAAGTGGACCGCGTGGTCGACCCCGCCCACGGGGTCGATGCGCAGCCCCTCGATCCAGAAGCGGCCGAGCGTGTAGCCGGCGACGTAGAGGGCGAACAGCCGCCCGTGGCGCAGCGCGAGGCGGCGCCCGACGAAGATCAGCGCGAAGCCGAGCGCGAGGTTCCACAGCGACTCGTACAGGAACGTGGGGTGGTAGAGGACGCCGGGCTCGCCCCCGTGGTCGACGTCGATCTCCAGGCCCCACGGCAGCGTCGTGGGCGAGCCGTACAGCTCCTGGTTGAACCAGTTGCCCCAGCGGCCGATGGCCTGCGCGAAGGCGATGCCGGGCGCGACGGTGTCGGCGATCGCGCTCATGGACAGGCCGCGCTTGCGCGCGGCCAGCCACACGCCGACGGCGCCGAGAGCGATCGCGCCCCAGATGCCGAGACCGCCTTCCCAGATGAACAGCGCCTGGATCGGCTCCTTGATCGCGCGGCTGCCGAAGTAGGTCTGCCAGTCGGTGATGACGTGGTAGAGCCGGCCGCCGATCAGGCCGAAGATGACCGCGGGGACCGCGATGTCGATGATCGTCCCCGGCCGGCCGCCGCGGGCGCGCCAGCGCCGCTCGCTCAGCCAGACGGCGACGACGACGCCGAGCACGATGCAGAGTGCATAAGCCCGGATCGGGATGATTCCGAGATACCAGACCCCCTGGGAAGGGCTGGGAATCGAGGCAAGGGGCATGTCACGTGAGGGTAGCGGAAGCGAGCCTACTTGGCCGCCCCGGTAATCTCATCGCGCAGCTGCCGCGGGCTGAAGAGCACCCCATTGTCTATTTCCGTGCCGTTCAGTTTCACTGTCGGCGTGTGCTGGATCTTCTGCTCGTCCAGGACCTTCTTGCTGTACGCGGCCTGTGCCTCGCGGTTCTTCTCCTGGGTGACGCAGGCGTCGAAGCCGGGCGAGGTCACGCCGGCCTCCTTGCCCCACTGCTTGAGCTGATCGGGCGTGAACCCGGGCTCGGTCTCCGAAGGCTGGTTGCGGAAGAGGAGGTCGTGGAAGGCCATCCACTGCTTGCCGTCGGCGACGCACCGGGCGGCGTTGGCCGCGCGCATGGAGTTGGACCGGGTCGGCTCCTGCGAGAAGATCGTGATCGGGTGGTAGACGACCTTGACCTTGCCCTCGAGAGCGAGGTTCTTGAACGTCGCGCCGCTGACCCGCTCCAGCTCCTTGCAGGCGGGGCACTGGAAGTCCTCGTAGATGTCGACCACGGGCGCGGTGACGCCGGCCTTGGCCATCACGACGCTGCCGTCGGGCTGGATGGAGACCGGCGCGAGCTGGGAGGCGGCCTCCTCCGAGCGGGAGTTCATGGCGGCGTACCACCAGCCGGCACCGACCGCGGCGACCGCCACCACACCGGTGGTCACGTACGTCGCCAGCCGCTTGCGCCGTTCGCGGGCGCGGGCGGCGGCCTGCTGTTCCTTGATCTTGTCGCGCGCCGACTTCGGCATGGTGTTCGTCCGTCCGCCCTTGGTGGTCATCGTTCGTCCTCCTCGTCATCACTCCTGCCGCCCTCGATGCCGAGGGCTCCGTCGAGCGCGAAACGGCCCGGCGGGAATCGCACCGCCCAGGCGGCGAGCAGCACCAGACCGAAGTCGCGCACGATGTCGAGCAGGTAGGTAGGCTCCTGTCCGGCCCCGAGCTGGCCGCCACCGCCGAAGCAGCCGCAGTCGATCCGCAGGCCGTTCGCCCACGCCCAGGCGATGCCGAAGACGAACGCGAACATGAGCAGCCCGGCGATGACACCGGCCACCCTGGTCAGCAGACCGACGACCAGCAGCAAGCCGACCACGATCTCCAGGATCGGCAGGGCGTAGCCCACCGGGACGGCGACCGACTCGGGCAGCAACTGGTAAGCCTTGACCGCCACGACAGAGTCGGCCGGGTTGCCGATCTTGAGCCCGCCTGCCGCGATCAGCACCCCGCCCACGACGAACCGGGCGACGGTCGTCACCCAGGGTATCGTCATTGTCGCTTTAGGTGACAATGGGAACGATGACGCGGTCACGAATGTCTCTCCTCTGCCTCTGCGCCGGGAAGCGCACAGTACCCGGGAATCCATCCGATCACGCCGCAGATAAGCATCAGCTAAGCCAGCTTTCACCTTGCCATCTGGAAGATTGTCGGTTTTACCCGCCCAAGGTAAAAGTTGCTCATACAAGTAAAGAAGGATGCATCCGTTACGAACTCCGCCCGGCGGGCGCAGATCGTCGGCGCGACCATCGCCACGATCGCCGAGCTCGGTTACCACCAGGCGTCCTTCGCCCGGATCGCCGAGCGCGCCAATCTGAGCAGCACACGGCTGATCTCGTACCACTTCGATCATAAGGACGGGTGATCGCCACGATCCACGGCGACCTGGCGGAGTTCAAGGGACGGCGGGTCAGCGCCAGGGCGACGGCCGCCGGCGCGCTGGACGCGTACATCCGCTCACTGGTGGAGTACGTGCGGGACCATCGCGCCGAGATGAGCGCGGCCACGGAGATCTCCGTCAATTTCCGGCCGGAGGGCGGTGCGGCGCTGAGCGAGGCTGCCACGAGCACGTCCACGCTGTCCCATCTCGAACGGTTGCTCGCCCGGGGTCAGGAGAGCGGCGAGTTCGGGACGTTCAACCGCCGGGTGATGGTGACGGCGCTCCAGCGGGCGCTGGACGGGCTGCCGTTCCTGCTGGAGGCAGACGCCGACCTCGACGAGTACGCCGACGAGCCGGCCGCGCTCTTCGCCCGCGCCACGCGTCCATGAGCACCCCCCTCTTCCTGCTCGAATTCCCGCTGGCCGGGCCGGGCCCGGCGGGCCCGTACCACCGCCACGCCGGGCTCAGCCGCAACTGAAGCGCGCCTCCCCCCAGTCGGCGTGGTCGTTGCCGATGCCGTCCCCGGCGTCCCCGGACACGAGCTCCACGTACCGGGCGCCGGTCACGTCGGCGGCCAGCTCGTAAGCGGGGTCGGCGGCCCGCAGCACCGGACTGCCCGCCCGCTCCACCCCGTCGGCCAGCACGCCGAACCGCACCGACCCCCGCGCGGCCTGCGCGTCGTCGACGCCGACGAACGCGGTGAACGCCGTGCACCTGCCGCCCAGGTAGAACCGCACGTTCGCGGGCGCGTGCGTGCCGAGGCCCTTGGCGAACGTCCGCCCGCCGATGACGATCGGCCCGCCGTCGGCCGGGCCGGTGTCGCCGTTGGACCGGTCGCGCTCCACCGGCCCCCAGCCGTTGGCGGCGCCGACCCACTCCAGGTCGCTCGCGTACGCGTCGGCGGCGGGCGGGGGCGGCAGTGTGCGCGCCTCGGCGGTGACGGTCAGCGACCTGGCCGTCCCGCCGGCGGTGTAGGACGCCGTCGCCCGCAGCACGTACGTCGCGTAGGCGGCGTCGGCGGGCGGGGTGACCCGCCAGGTCGTGGTGAGCGTCCCGCCGGGCTCCACGGCGCCGGCGCCGGCGCCGGCGGCCGCCCAGCCCTCGGGCGCCTCCAGCGTCACCCGCACGTCGGCGGCCACGTCCTCGAGGTTGGTGAACGTGGTCGTCACCTCGTTGGCCGCGCCCTGCTCGAAGGCCGTGGCGGGCCGGAGCTCCAGCGTCCCGCACGCCTGCGACTCCGGTGTGGGCCCGAGATCGGTGACGGCGAAGTCGTCGAGCACGAAGTCGGCCCCGTCCGACTCCGGCCGGAGCGAGCGCAGCCCGACCCAGACGTCGCCGCAGCCGGCGACGACCCGCTCGGTGAACCTGGCCGTGGTGCGCTGCTCGGGCATCGGCGTGCGGCGCGTCTCGACGCTCGACCCGCCCTTGTCGTAACCGGTGACCCACTGGTAGGTGCCGGGCAGCGCGTTCTGGTAGCTGAAGGACACCTCGTACGCGCGGCCCGGCTCGAACCGCGCGGTCCACGGCAGCGTCCGGTAGATCAGCCCCTGGCGCTCCTCGTGGGCCTTCAGCGACCAGTCGCCGTTCAGCACGTCGTCCACCGTCTTGCCGTGCCACCCGGCCTGCGTGTACGGCTCGTGCCGCTCCGACAGGTGCGTGCGCGCGTCGAACGACCCGCCCGCGTCCCCCTTCACGAACGGCCCCCACCCGGGCTCGTCCGACTCGAACGTCTCCACCGCGCTCTCCGGCTCCCGCTCGAACACGCGCACGTCGTCCACCCGCACGTCGCCCTCGGCGCCGGCGGCCGTGATCCGCAGCGTGACCGACGGTCCCGGCGCGACGAACGTCACCTTGACGCGCTGGAAGAACGTGTCGTGCTTCTCGTCGGAGGCGATGTGGTTCCTGACCGTCGAGCGCAGGACCGTCACCGACTCCCCGCCGGCCTGCAGCGTGGTCGCGCGTGTCCGCCCCGGCTCCACCTCGACGAAGGCCGAGGCGGTGTACGTGCGGCCCTCGCGCAGGCCGTTCACACGCTGCTCCAGCCGCGTCTCGGCGCCGCCGCCGAGCAGCGCCACCCGGTGGCCGAGGGCGTTGCGCTCGACGCGGACCGGGCCGCCGGTGGCCCAGCCGGGCAGGCCGTCGCCGTTGAAACCCGGGTCGCGCAGACCACCGCCCTCGCCCCAGCGCGGATCCGCCTGCCGGGGCGCCGCGCCGGGATGGAGCACGTACGCCACCCCGGCCTCGGCCCGCAGCGTGACACGGCCGCCGGACGGGGTGACCCTGCCCACCCGGACGCGGCCCTGGTCGGTCAGCTCGTACACGGTCATCGCCCGGTCGGCCTGCCAGGTGGTCGCGCCGCCCGCCGCGTTGTAGTGGTAGAACCTGCCGTCCCACGGCAGCAGGTACGCGCCGCCGTCGAGCACCTTGCGCCCGTCCGCGAACACCTGGCGCACGCCGTCGCGGTACGTCGCCCGCACACCGCCGGTGAACACGATCTCGTCGGCGTTCCAGTCGATGATCTTCTGCTGCTGCAGGAACTTGACCGGCAGGTTGTTCTCCCAGACGTTGCGCAGGAAGGCCGTGAAGTCGTTCTCCGCCGTCCAGCCCTCGAACTCCACGATGCGGGTGTTGCCGAGGATCGGGTGGGCGTTCCAGACGTCCTTCTCGTGGTTGCGGATGAACCGGATGATCTGGGAGTTCAGCCCCTTGTTGGTGACCCCGCCGTAGTCGAGGTCGTTGGCCCAGTGCGACCACAGCGACGCGCGTTCCAGCTTGTCCGACCACTCGGTGGTGATCTGCCAGCCCTGCGCGCGCAGCTCGGCCAGCGTCCGGTCGGCGACCCAGCCGTGCGGGCGGAACACGTCCACGTACAGCACCGCGAGGTTGCGGTCCGTCTCCTCGCGCAGCCGCCGGAATCTCTCGGCGAGGCTGCCGCGGGTGAGGTCACCGCGCTGGTCGATCAGATACGCCTGGTCCAGCCAGTCCCAGCCCTCGGCGTCCTCGTTCACCAGCTCCTCGCTGAAGCTCTTCGCCTCCGGGTAGGCCTCGGTCGCGTTGACGTGCGCGCCGAACGCGGCGTTCCACTTCTTTCCGGCTCTCAGCAGCGTGTTGAGGTCCGCCAGGCCGCCGGCGCGGCGGTTGTGGTTGCCACCGTAGTCGGGGTGGGCCGAGTCGTGGCCCTCCGACTGGTAGCCCTTGAGCAGCGCGAGCTGCCCCAGCCCGTCGGTGGCCAGCGCGACGCGCTTGACGTCGTCCAGCGTGCGCAGGAACGGGTGCGTGGCCTGGCTGGAGAAGTTGAACGGGATGTGCGTGACCACGCGGTCCTTGGTCCGCTCCGCGCCGGGCGCCGTGATCCCGATGCTCCGGAACGCGACGGCGCCGTCCTGCCAGTCGGCTCCGCCGTCCCCGTTGGCGTCGGGAGTGACCACGACCTTCGCCCAGGGCCGTTCCTCGGTGAACGGCGAGCCGGTCGCGCGGTGGGTCCACTGGCCGCTCCAGACGCCCACGCGTACCGTGCCGTCCGGTTCCCGCCTGGCCTGATGCCAGAACCGGGCGGCGTCGCGGTCGGTCACGCCGGACGGGCGATCGTAGGAGGAGTTCGACTCGACGGCGGCGGCCAGCCGGTCGGTGCTGACGATCGCGTACGTCGCCCCGACCGGCGCCGGGTCCGGCTCGGTGTCTCCCGTGACCTCGGCGAAGACGTCGGCGGTGCGGGTCGAGTCGGGATCCAGGCGGGTGAACGCGGTCGCCGCGCCCGGCTGGGCGCTCGACACGGACACCAGGGCGTGCCCCGGCAGGTCGATCGTGTGCACGCGGAACACCTCGGTGTCGGTCACCCGGTCGATCGCGAACGTCGTCACCCTGCCCTTCACCCCGATGCTCGCCCCCAGGGCGACGCCGGGCAGGTCGTCGAAGGTCAGCCGGTAGCGGGCGGACCCGACGTCCCTGCCGGTCAGGGTCACATCCGCGGTGCGGGCCTGTCCGTTCAGCACGACGGCGGGAACGGCCCGGCCGCCGTCCAGCGTCGCGCCGCTCGCACGGTCGGTGTAGCGCAGGACGCGCGGGAACGCCGGGTCCAGCTCCACGCTGAGCGCACCTGAGGCGATGGTGATCGGCTCGGCCACGGTCGCGGGCGTCGGCGGCACGTTCTGCGCCGTGGGGACGGGTGGCGGCGGGCCGGTGG
>NZ_SMKQ01000467.1 GCF_004348995.1 Nonomuraea terrae | reverse complement strand
GGGTCGGCCGGCGGGGGTGGCGCGCCGTCGTCGGCCGGTTCGGCGAGGGCGCGCAGGTGGTCGATGTCGACCGTACGGCGGTTGCGGTAGAGCGCCAGGATGATGGCCAGGCCCAGGCCCACCTCGGCGGCCGCGATCACGATGACGAACAGCGTGAGCACCTGACCGCTGTGCAGGCGGTCGCCCAGCCACACGTCGAACGCGACCAGGTTGAGGTTGACGGCGTTGAGCATGAGCTCGACCGACATCAGCACGAGGATCGTGTTGCGGCGGGCGAGGACGCCGTAGACGCCGATGGAGAACAGGAGTGCGGAGACGACCGCCGGATAGACGATGTGCACTAGACACCCCCGGACTGGTCGGGCGCCGTGCCGGACGGCGGTGCGCTTCCCGGCTCCGAAGGGGGCGCAGGGCCGGTCGAAGAGGAAGCAGGGCCGTCGGGAACTGGATCGGGGGTGTGGGAAGCGGACTGGTCTGGAGGGGGTGAGGGGTGGTC
>NZ_SMKQ01000050.1 GCF_004348995.1 Nonomuraea terrae | reverse complement strand
CCTCCCACCCCGCCCAGCCGAACATCGCCGCGTCCTGGCCCGAGTTGGCCAGCACCAGCCACTGGGCGGCCTGCCCGAGCACCATCGCGGCCAGGGCCAGCCCCACGCAGCTCATCAGCCATGACCAGCGCAGCCGCCCCGCCACCGACGACAGCGTCCCCGGACGGCGCCGCTGGATGAGCGCCGCCACCCCGAACACGAGCACCAGCGCGGGGGCGATGGACAACAGCGTCATGGCCAGTCCGAGCGGCGTCGGCTCGGGCGCCCCCGTCTCAGGGTCCACCGGCGACGGCAGCCCGAACAGGAACGCCGGCACCGTGAACGCCACGACCACCACGACGCCGATCGCCAGGAATCCCACGGCGACGAGCAGCGTGCCGACGATCGACCGCCACAGCTGGGCGGCGGGGTTCCTGGCGAGATGGTCGAAGCGGACCCCGGCCGGCGACGGCAGGAACCAGGGCTGCGGCTGGTACGGGATGCCCGACGGCGCCGCGCCGTACGGGAGCGGCCCGCGGTTGTCGGGGTAGTGCGGCCCCGGGTTCTCCTGCATCTCTCCATTCTGTCCGCTTGGTGCGCATTAGTTCACAGACGGCGCGCTCTTTTGGCCGGATGCTCGGGAGCATACGGAATCCGACCACGGGAGCAGACCATGTCGAGGCTGGGACCAGTCATCACCCTCGCGGCGGGCGCGGTGCTCGCCGGGGGGCTGGGTGTCGCGAGCGTCATCGCGATGCCCACGGCCGGGAGCCCGGCCGTCAACACCGCCGCCGAAGCACCCGTCGTACAACAGAACGGCGCCGCGGCGCAGCCCTCCGCCGCGCCGACCCCCTCGCCCTCCCCCACGACGCCGAAGAAGACCGTCAAGGCCGACTACGGCGGCCGGGTGAAGGGCAGCGGCGCCCTCATCGCCCTGTCGATCAGGAACGGCAAGGCCGTCGGCTACTTCTGCGACGGCAGGACCGAGGCCTGGTTCACGGGCGTGGAGTCGGGAGGCGAGCTGAAGCTGACCGGCGTGGCCGACAAGCGCGCCAAGGTCAGGGCCGAGCTGAAGGGCCGCAAGGCCGAGGGCTCGCTCACCGTCGCCGGCCGCAAGTGGAGCTTCTTCGCGCCCACCGTCACCAAGCCGTCGGGCCTCTACCGCGCCACCGCGACCGTCAGGGGCGCCAAGGTACGCGCCGGCTGGATCGTGCTGAAGAACGCGAACGGCACCTACACCCAGGTCGGCACCGCCTTCGCGGGCGAGCGGCAGGTCGACGTGCCGCGGATCGACACCGCGGGCCCCACCGCGCCGGTCCAGGTCGGCGGCGCCACGATCTACCCCAAGGACGTCGACGGCTTCATCGGGGAGATGTCATGACCACCGCGACGTACCAGCGGCCGTCCCGCGGCCTGACCACGCTGGTGGTGCCGCTGCTGGCGGGCGCCCTGGTGGCGGTCGCCCTCGGCGTGTACGGGCGGGCGCACACGCCGACCGGGTTCGCCGTCGGCGTGGCCGGGTTCTCCGCCGCGCTGCCGATGAAGGTGTGGCTCACGACGGGCGCGTTCGTGCTGGCGATCGTCCAGGTCGTCTCCGCCCTGTCGATGTGGGGCAGGCTCGGGGTCGCGATCCCGCCCGCCGTGCACCGCTGGTCGGGGCGGCTGGCGTTCGCGCTCACGGTCCCCGTCGCCTTCCACTGCCTGTACGCCCTCGGCCTGCAGTACGACGTGCCGCGCGTGCTCGTGCACTCGCTGCTCGGCTGCTTCTTCTACGGCGTCTTCACCGCGAAGATGCTGGCCCTGCCGAAGCGGGACGCGCCCGGCTGGACGCTGCCCGTGCTCGGCGGGCTGACGTTCACCGCCCTCGTGGGGCTCTGGCTGACGTCGTCGTTCTGGTTCTTCACCGCCGTCGGCATCAAGGTGTGAAGCTCTTCGTACGGCTCAGCCCGGCCGCCCGCCCCTTGGCGGCCACGACGAGCGCCATCTTGCGGGAGGCCTCGTCGATCATCTCGTCGCCCAGCATGACCGCGCCGCGCTTCTCCACGGTGGTGTAGTACTCGTACGCCTCCAGGATCAGCTCGGCGTGGTCGTAGTCCTCCTGCGTCGGCGAGAACACCTCGTTGGCCGCCTCGACCTGCGACGGGTGCAGCACCCACTTGCCGTCGAACCCGAGCGCCGCCGCGCGGCGGGCGACGCGGCGAAAGCCCTCGACGTCCTTGATCTGCAGGTAGGGGCCGTCGATGACCTGCAGGTCGTACGTCCTGGCGGCCATGAGCAGGCGCATGAGGATGTAGTGGTAGGCGTCGCCCTCCTCGTAGCCCGGGGGCTGCTCGCCGACGACGAGCGTGCGCATGCCGACCGAGGCCATGAAGTCGGCCGGCCCGAACACCAGCGTCTCCAGCCGCCTGGACGACCCCGCGATGGCGTCGACGTTCACCAGGCCGCGGGCGTTCTCGATCTGCGCCTCGATGCCGATGCGGCCCGGTTCGTACCCCATGGTCTTCTCGATCTGGGTGAGCAGGGTGTCGAGCCAGACGACCTCGGTCGGATTCTGCACCTTCGGCAGCATCACGCAGTCGAGGTACGCCCCCGCGCCCTCGACCACCTCGATCACATCGCGGTACGTCCACTGCGTGGTGAGGTCGTTGACCCGGACGACCCGCGTCTTCCCCGTCCAGTCGCCCTCGCGCAGCGCGGTGACGATGTTGCCGCGCGCCTCCTCCTTGGCGAGCGGCGCGACGGAGTCTTCCAGGTCGAGGAAGACCTCGTCGACGGGAAGGGTCTGGGCCTTCTCCAGGAACCGGGGATTGCTGCCGGGCACCGCCAGCACCGAACGTCGTGATCGCATACGCCCACGCTACTGTCTGATCATCCCGGGGTCCCAGGTCTCAACCGGTCAAGCGGTGAGCGCTGAGCCGGCCGATGAGCCTGTCGACGCCGCACGGCTCGCTCCAGCCGGCCGGCGGCGGCGGTTCACCCGGCCGCACGCCCGGATTACAGTCGCATGTGTGAGCGACCACACCCCGCCCGCCGGAAAGACGACGCCGCAGACGGCCTTGGAGCAGGGCGTCCCCGAGAGGGCGGCGGCCATCGCGGAGGGCGCCAAGAAGTCCGGCATCCTGTGGCTCACCCTCGACCGTCCGCGTCTGGCCTGGCACACCTGGCACGACGGGGCGATCTACCTCGTGACGGGCGGCGAGGAGCAGGCCCTGCCCGGCCTCGACGCCCTCGACCGGGTCCACGTCACGCTGCGCAGCAAGGACAACGGCGCGCGGCTCGTGGAGTTCGACGCGACGGTGTCGGTCGTCGACCAGGCGGCCTCGGCCGACGTCGTCGCCGCCCTGGCCAAGGACCGGCTCAACGCCCGCGACAGCGAACACCTCCCCGACCGCTGGGCCCGCGACTGCACGATCGTGCGCCTCACTCCCGAGGCGTGAGGCGAGGAGTGAGCCGAGGAGTGAGGTCGGTCCAGGCCGGCCATGGGCGCCGGGCGGTCAACTCTGGGCGGGGAGCGGCTCGGGCAGCGGATCCGGCTCAGGGAGGGTCGTGGTGGCCGTCTGGGCGAGCAGGGCGCCCGAGAGCACGATCAGGCCGCCGACGATCTGGAACAACCCCAGCGTCTCGCCCACCAGAACCCAGGCCACGATGGCGCCCGCGATGACCTCCAGCGAGGCGACGGTGGCCCCGACCGCCGCCGACAGCCGCCGTACGGCGTTGACGCCCAGCGTGTAGCCCAGCACGGTGGCCACGACCACCATCCACAGGTACGCCCCCAGCACCGGCAGCGTCTGCCCGCCCTCCGGGGTGGCGGAGACGGTGAACGCCTCCCACGGGATGTCCCACGGCCGGGAGAACGGCGCCAGCACGACGGCCGCCCCGATCATCCCCCAGGCGACCAGGCCGAGCGGGTCGATATCGTCCCCGAAGCTATCGTTCATCAGGAAATATCCGGCGCAGCACGCCCCAGCCAGCAGCCCGAGCACCAGCCCCAGCGCGTCCAGGCGCATCCCCTGCCACGCCTCGACGACGATCCCGAGCCCCACGACGGCCACCACCGCACCGAGGTAGGCCGCCCGCGCGAGCCGCACCTTGCGGACCAGCCGCACCCAGGCGACCACCATGACCGGCGCCATGAACTCCAGCAGCAGCGCGATCCCCACCGGCAGCCGCGTGATCGCCACGAAGTACAGGGCCTGCACCCCGGCGACCGCCATGATCGCGTACAGACCGAAGAACGGCAGCCGCGACCTCGGGATGCGCAGCGCCCGGGGGCGCACCACGGCGAGCACCGCCACCAGCAACAGCCCCGCGCCCGCCATCCGCGTCCAGACCGCCTCCATCGGCTCCAGTCCGGCGGCGATGAGATATTTCGCCATCGGCCCGGAGAACGCGAAACACCACGCGGACACGAACGCCAGCGCGAGCCCCACCGACCTCATCGCACCCCACCCGTTGAGTAATGACCGTCAAACGGGTTTGATACTGACATGTACGGCGTCCCGGGCGCAATGGGTCGCCTTTGTTAGCCTGGCGACGTGCAGATCTTCGTGGCCCGGCTGGCGGGGACCCCGGTCTTCGACCCGGCGGGCGACCAGATCGGCCGCGTCAGGGACGTCGTGGTCGGGCTGCGCATCGGACGCCGGCCGAACGTACACGGCTTCGTGGTGGAGGTGCAGCCGCGCCGCCGGGTGTTCCTGCCCATCACCCGCGTGCGCCGCATCGAGGCCGGCTCCGTGGTCTTCACCGGCAAGCTCAACATGCGCAGGTTCGAGCAGCGTGTCACCGAGACCCTCGTCATCGGCGAGATGCTCGACCTCGCCGTCCATCTCGGCGAGCAGCCCATGACCGTCTACGACGTCGCCATGGAGGAGGTCACGCCGTCCACCTGGCAGATCACCAAGGTCGCCCTCTACAAGGGCCGCCGGCGCGAGCCGCGCATCGTCGACTGGGGTGAGGTGACCGGGTTCGACACCCTGCAGAGGGACCAGGGGGCGGCCGGGCTGATCGCCGCGTTCGAGTCGCTGCGCGCCGCCGACATGGCCAGCGCCCTGCACGACCTGCCGAGCAAGCGCCGCATCGAGATCGCGCGGGCGCTCAACGACACCCGGCTGGCCGACGTCCTGGAGGAGCTGCCGCCCGACGACCAGATCGGCATCCTCGGCACTCTCGACCCCGAGCGGGCGGCCGACGTGCTGGAGGAGATGGGCCCCGACGACGCCGCCGATCTGCTGCACGACCTGCCGGACGAGCAGGCGGCCCGGCTGCTGGCGCTGATGGAGCCCGGCGAGGCGGCGCCGGTGCGGCGGCTGCTGACGTACCCGGAGACCAGCGCGGGCGGCGTCATGACCAGCGAGCCGGTGATCCTGCCGCCCACCGCGACGGTGGCCGAGGCGCTCGCGCACATCCGCCAGCAGGACCTGTCGCCCGCCATCGCGTGCCAGGTCTACGTCACCCGGCCGCCGACCGAGACGCCGACGGGCACGTACCTGGGGGTGTCGCACTTCCAGCGGCTGCTGCGCGAGCCGCCCTCGACACTGCTCGGACGCGTGCTCGACCCCTCGATCGACCCGATCAAACCCGAGTTCACCCTGCACGAGGTGACTTACTACCTGGCCAACTACAACCTCGTGGCCGCCCCCGTGGTCGACGAGCTGGGCCGGCTCGTCGGCGCGGTGACGGTCGACGACGTGCTCGACCACATCCTTCCCGAGGACTGGCGCGAGAGGCCCGACCGTGACGACTGACCGCCTCGACCAGCCCCGCGAGCTGCGGCCCTCACTGCGGGCCCACTACGACCCCGAGGCGTTCGGCCGGCTCTCCGAGCGCATCGCCCGCTTCATCGGCACCGCGCGGTTCCTCGTCTACATGACGGTGTTCGTCGCGGTCTGGGTGATCTGGAACGTGGCCGGGCCCGAGCATCTGCGCTTCGACCCGTACCCGTTCATCTTCCTGACGCTGATGCTCTCGCTGCAGGCCAGCTACGCGGCGCCGCTGATCCTGCTGGCCCAGAACCGCCAGGACGACCGCGACCGCATCCAGTACGAGCAGGACCGCGAGGCCGCCGACCGCAACCAGGCAGAGATCGAGTATCTGACGCGCGAGATCGCCGGCCTGCGCCTGACGCTGAGCGAGGTGGCCACCCGCGACTACTTGCGCACCGAGCTCGGCAGGCTGCTCGACGAGCTGCGCACCCGGCCGGAGTGAGGGTCTTTCAGGCGAGCTTGGCGAGCATCGTACGCATCTGGGCGAGCTCCCCCGGCTCCAGCAGGTCGGCGAACTCGCCCTTGACGCCGCGCAGATAGGTCGGCGTCGCGTCGGCCAGCCGGTCGGCGCCGAGGTCGGTCAGCACCGCGAACAACCCGCGGGCGTCGTCGGCGCACGCCTCCCGGGTCACCAGCCCGTCGCGCTGCAGCCGGTCGATCAGCCTGGTCAGGCCGCTGCGGGAGAGCAGCACGCGGTCGGCCAGGTCGTTCATCCGCAACCGCCGCCGCGGCGCCTCCGCCAGCTGCATCAGCACGTCGTAGGAGGCCAGCGGGAGATCGTGGACGATGAGCAGCTCCCCTTCCAGACGACGGGTGATGCGCACCTGGGCACGCTGTAACATCCGCCAGACCGCGAGCTCCTCGGCGGTCAGGCCCTCGTCGCGCAGAAGTGTCACGGAGTAACCTTAAAACGTTATTGCACAGACATCTAACAAGACGGATTAACCCAGTGAGCGCGCCGGTTCATACCATGGAGGGGCATCCTCAACTGGCGTCCAGCGCCTGCCACACATAGACGACTAAGGAGGGACGGCACTCCCTCGTGCCGACACTTCGATGGCACCTACCCAGGAACAGGTGACCGCGGCCCTCGCCACGGTCATCGACCCCGAGATCCGTCGCCCGATCACGGACCTCGACATGGTCAAGAGCATCGACATCGCCACCGACGGTGCGGTGCGCGTGGGCGTCTACCTCACCGTGGCCGGCTGTCCGATGCGTGACACCATCACCCGCGACGTCACCACCGCCGTCTCCAAGGTCGAGGGCGTGACGGGCGTCAAGATCGAGCTCGACGTGATGAGCACCGAGCAGCGCAAGACCCTGCAGACCAAGCTGCGGGGCGACCGAGGGCCGGAGAAGGAGATCCCGTTCAACCAGCCGGGCTCGCTGACCCGCGTCTTCGCGGTGGCCAGCGGCAAGGGCGGGGTCGGCAAGTCGTCGGTGACGGTCAACCTGGCCGCCGCCATGACCGCGAGCGGCCTCAAGGTCGGCATCGTCGACGCCGACATCTACGGCCACAGCATCCCGCGCATGCTGGGCGCCGCCGAGCGGCCCACCAAGGTCGAAGACATGATCATGCCGCCGGTGGCCCACGACATCAAGGTGATCTCGGTCGGCATGTTCAAGCCCGAGGGCAACATGCCGGTGGTGTGGCGCGGGCCGATGCTCGACCGGGCGCTCCACCAGTTCCTGGCCGACGTCTACTGGGGCGACCTCGACGTCCTGCTGCTCGACCTGCCTCCGGGCACCGGCGACATCGCGATCTCGGTGGCGCAGCGGCTGCCGTCGGCCGAGATCCTGGTCGTGACGACGCCGCAGATGGCCGCCGCCGAGGTGGCCGAGCGGGCCGGCTCCATCGCCGCCCAGACCCACCAGCAGATCGCCGGCGTCATCGAGAACATGGCGTGGCTGCCGTGCCCCCACTGCGACGAGCGCATCGCGGTGTTCGGCGAGGGCGGCGGCCAGACCGTGGCCGACGCGCTGACCCGTACGCTCGGCGCCCCCGTCCCGCTGCTCGGCCAGGTGCCGATCGACATGCGGCTGCGCGAGGGCGGCGACGAGGGCAAGCCACTGGTGCTGACCGAGCCGGACGCACCGGCCTCCGTCGAGCTGCGCCAGATCGCGGCCGGCCTGAGCAAGCGCTCCGGCAGTCTCAAGGGCATGCAGCTGGGTCTCGCGCCGCGCCGCTGACGCCTTTTCGCCTCGGGCCCGTTCCGGTTCACCGCCGGGGCGGGCCCGAGCCGTCTCTCAGGTGGCTTCCCTGTCGAACGGGGGGATCTCGCCGTAGGCGAGCTCGTCGACCACCGGCTCGGGCACGTACGGCGTCGTGGTGGCCGGCGCCAGCTCCTGCGACTTGTTGTTCCAGTCGTCCTCGAGGTCGTCGAGGAGATGCTTGCGGACGAAGTTGCGCGGATTGAGGTCGGCCGGATCGAAGTTGGAGAACTCCGGGCCGAGGCCCGAGCGCAGGTCGTCGCGCGCGTTGTTGGCCATCCGGCGCAGATTGCGCAGCGTCCTGCCCGCCTGCGTGGCGGCTTGGGGCAGCCTTTCGGGACCGAAGACGAGCAGCGCGATCACGATCAGCGCGCCGACCTCCAACCATCCGAGTCCGAACACCGTGATCTCCTACCGCAGTCCAGCCTCTCCGAGGACAACCCCGGCCTCTCCACAGAGTAAGGGCTCGCGACCACAACCCGGTCGCCTCCCCTCCTCATATCTCCCACCAAAGCGCCCGAATCGGAAGAGGCATCTTTTACGACCGCTTAACGCCCAGCTCCCTAAAGTGCTAGGAGCTTAGATAAATGGAGGAAGTGTGATCGAGTTCCACCTGGACGGCCGGTCGGGGGTCTCGCCGTACCTTCAGCTGGTCCATCAGGTCCGGCACGCACTGCGGCTGGGCCTGCTGCGCGAGGGCGACCAGCTGCCGACCGTGAAGGACGTGGTGGCGCGGCTGGCGATCAACCCCAACACGGTCCTCAAGGCCTACCGGGAGCTCGAACACGAAGGGCTCGTGGCCGCCCGGCCCGGCGTCGGCACGTTCGTGACGAGGACACTGGCCGATTCCTCCCTGGCCGCCCACGGCCCGCTCCGGCAGGAGCTGCGGCGCTGGCTGACCAAGGCCCGCATGGCGGGGCTCGACGACGAAAGCATCGAGGCCCTGTTCATGACCACCTTCCGCACCGCCGCACAGGAGGACATAGCGTGAACGGCACCGCCGTCCTGCAGGCCCGGGGCCTGGGCAGGAAATACGGCAGACGATGGGCGCTGCGCGACTGCACCCTCGACCTCCCGGCCGGCCACGTCGTCGGCCTGGTGGGCCCCAACGGTGCCGGCAAGACCACCCTGCTGAAACTGGCCGCCGGCTGGCTTGCGCCGTCCTCGGGCGGCATCAGCGTGCTCGGCGGTTCTCCGGCGGGTGGCCCGGCACAGCTGGCGAAGATCGGTTTCGTCGCCCAGGACACCCCCGTCTATCCGGGGCTGACCGTCGCCGACCACCTGCGGTTAGGAGCCCGGCTGAACCCCGGCTGGGACGCCGCCCTCGCGCGGGAGCGCATCGCACGGCTCGATCTCGACCCCGCGCACCGGGCAGGGAAGCTGTCAGGCGGGCAGCGCGCCCAGCTCGCCCTCACTCTCGGCCTGGCCAAGCGGCCTCGGCTGCTCCTCCTGGACGAGCCCGTCGCCGCGCTCGACCCGCTCGCCCGCCGCGAGTTCCTGCAGACCCTGATGGAGGCGGTCGCCGAGCTGGACTTGAGCGTGGTGCTCTCCTCCCATCTGGTGTCCGACCTGGAACGGACGTGTGATCACCTGATCGTGCTGGTCGACTCGCGCCTCCAGGTGGCCGGAGAGGTCGACGATCTCCTCGCCACCCACCACCGGCTCACCGGTCCGCGCCGCGATCCCGGCCGGCTCCCCGCCGGCCAGGACGTCGTCTCCGCGCATCACACCGACCGGCAGAGCACCATCATCGTCCGCACGGACACCCCGATCCTCGATCCGGCCTGAACGGTCAGCCGGCTGACCTTGGAGGACCTCGTGCTCGCCTACATGGACCAGCCCTCCTCCGGGCACGCGGCCCTGGATGCGGTGCGATGATCTGGCTGACCTGGCGGCAGTTCCGTGACTCCGCCGCGATGACGTCCGCGGCTCTCGTGCCGCTCGCCGCCGTCCTGGCGCTGACCGGGCCCGGCCTGGCCTCCGACTACGCCACCGGGCTCGCGTCCTGCGCCCCCGCCGACTGCGTACGCTTCTTCGACCGGTTCTTCGAGGCGCATCAGGGCGCCTTCATGGCCGTCACCGTCGTCGTGCTGGTCGTGCCCGGCCTGGTCGGGCTCTTCTGGGGGGCGCCGCTGATCGCCCGTGAGCTGGAGAGCGGCACGCACCTGCTGGTGTGGAACCAGAGCATGACCCGCACCCGCTGGCTGGCCGTCAAGCTGACGCTCACGGGCCTGGCCGCCGTGTCCGCCGCCGGGCTGTGCAGCCTCATGGTGACCTGGTGGTCCGCACCCCTCGACCGGTCCGCCACCCCGGGTTTCGCCCTGATGGATCCCGCCGTGTTCGCCGCGCGCGGCATCGTTCCCCTGGGATACGCGGCGTTCGCGTTCGTCCTGGGCGTGGCCATGGGGACGCTGATGCGCCGCACCCTGCCCGCCATGGCCGTCACGCTGGCGATCTTCGCTGCGCTGCAGGTCGCGATGCCGCTGCTGATCCGGCCGCACCTGCTGCCTCCGGTCAGCGCGGCCTTCGAGCTCGATCCCGCGAACGTGGGAAATTTCGGCGTGCCGCCCGACGGGTCCCCACGGGTGTCGGTGGACCAGGCGGTGCCCGGCCACCCGGGTGCCTGGGTTCTGTCCAGCCGCCTCATCGACCCGTCAGGACGGCCTGCCGAGACCGATGCCGCGGGCGCCGCCGTTCAGGTGTCGGTGACGTCGGGACCCTGCGCGCCCCCAGAGGTTCCCGAGGCCGGACGGAGCCTGCGGGTGTGCCTCGATGAGATCAACCGGCTGGGGTATCGGCAGGCGGCGACGTACCAGCCGTTCGAGCGTTTCTGGGCCTTCCAGTGGATCGAGACGGGCATCTACGCCGTGCTCACGCTCGGCCTCACCGGGTTCTGCTTCTGGCGGGTCAGGAGGCGCGTGCCATGACCGTCAGGACCGTGACAGCCGGCCTCGTGCTGCTCCTGACGGCCGCGTGCACCGGGGCGACGCCGCCGCGCACCGGGCCGGCCACGGCGGCCTCGGGCGGGTTGCCCGCATGCGGGCAACCCGCCCAGGGGGCCGTTCTCCCGCCGGAGACCGCCACCACGATCGACGTGGTCGAGCAGGCGTACCTCTGCGTCCTCGGCGCCTACTACGGCGGGGCCGCGCTGGACGCCCGCGCGCTGCTGACGGCGGGGTTCGCCGCCTTCACACAGGAGCTCGACCGTGGCGGGCGCGACCTGCCCGGGGCCACCATGCCGGCGCTGAGCGGTGACCGTGAGGCCGACTGGGCCGCTTTCGAGGCGGTGTACCGCCGCCTTACCGACGCGTTGCCGGGGGACATCAGAGAGAGGCTGGCTGTCGTCACCCTGGAGGCCGTCGTGGCCGCCCTGGGCGACGATCACGCCCGCTGGACGCACGGCGTACGGCAGCCGCCCGGCTCCTACGACGACGACCGGTACGGCCTGGGCCTCAGGGTGAGCGGTGACCCGGGGACCGCCGTGCCGCCGCTGTTCGTCACGACCGTCCTCGGCGAACCTGCCAGGGAAGCCGGGTTGCGCCCCGGCGACGTCATCGAGTCGGTCAGCGGATCGGCGCCCTTCGTCGACGGCGTCGTCGTCCCGGCCGCCGTCGCCGCGCTCCACCCGCGGTATCCGGAGGACCGTCCGGTCCGGCTGCGGCTGCTACGGCAGGACACCGGCAGGCGCTGGAGCGTGACGCTGAAACCCGGTTTGTACCGGCCCGACCCGGCCGCTCTGCAACCCCTCACGACCGAACTGCCGCGGGACAGCGTCGCGTACGTACGGCTGAGCGGTTTCGCGCCCGACTCCGCAGACCGGGTGCTCCGGGCGATCGCCCGGCTGCGGGCCGGCCGCACGCTCACCGGCCTCGTGCTGGACCTGCGCGGCAACGGCGGCGGCAGCCCCGGCGAGGTGAACCGGCTGCTGGGCGCGTTCGCCCACGGCAAGGTCACCGCGTACCAGTGCGCCGCGGACGGCACGTGCGACGCCATGCGCACCGACGACACCGTGGCGCTGCTCGGCCTGCCGCTGGTGGTGCTCACCGACCGCGGCTGCGCCTCGGCGTGCGAGCACTTCGCCTCCGCGGTCAAGGACCTCCGCCTGGGCGCGCTGGTGGGGACGCGGACGGCGGGCGCCGTCTCGGGACCTGCGCAACCGCACGTGCTGGCGAACCACACCATCCTCACGCTGCCGTCGAAACGCCACCTGGCGCCCGGCCGCGAGGTGATCGACCGGATCGGCGTGGCGCCCGACCACCACGTGCCTCCGACGCCGCGGGACGCCGCGGCCGGACGCGACCCGGCACTGGCCGCAGCCCTGACCCTGCTCCCCGGATGACACCCCGCCTGCCGGACCCGCCTGCCGGGCACGCCTGCCGGGCACGCCTGCCGGGCACGTCGAAAGGACGGACATGAGCCTCGCCATCGGGCGGAGACCGACTCTGCTGGCCGCCGCCGGGCTGGCCCTCCTCGCCGCCTCCGCCTGCGCCCCGCCGACCCCTCCGAGGTCCGTCGCGGTGGCGTCCGCCGCGACGTCGGCCGCCACCTACCCGGTGCTGCCCGCGCCCACCGGCGCCCATCCGGTCGGCACCACCCGCCTGCACCTGAGGGACGCCTCCCGCCCCGACCCGTGGGTGCCCGAAGCGGCGGCCAGGGAGCTGATGGTCATCCTGTGGTACCCGGCACGGTCCCGGGGCGGGCCACAGGCTCCCTACATGACGCCGAAGGAGTCGGAGCTCATCCTGCAGAGCCGGAGGAGTCGGAGCTCATCCTGCAGAGCCGGAGGGTGACCGGCGCGCCGTACGACATCCTGAGCAGGACACGCACCAACGCAGTCCGCGACGCCGAACCGGACGGGCGCACGAGCACCCTGCCCCTGGTGGTGCTCTCGCCGGGGTTCACCATGCCCGTCAGCACGCTTACGGCTCTGGCCGAGGACCTGGCCTCCCACGGCTACGTGGTGGCCGGCGTCGACCACGCGTACGAGAGCTACGCGACGACCTTCCCCGGCGGGCGCGTCGCCACGTGCGTCGCGTGCGACAGCGACCGGGACCCCGGCTTCGGCTCGAAGGTGGTGGGGGTCCGGGCGGCCGACGTCTCCTTCGTGCTCGACCGGCTGACCGGGCCGCGGGCGGAGTGGGAGGGCTCGTCCCTGGTGGACCCGTCCGCGATCGCGATGGCCGGCCAGTCGATCGGCGGGGCCGCCGCCCTGGCGGCCATGCGGGCCGACCGCAGGATCCGCGCCGGGATCGACCTCGACGGCACCACGTACGCCCGCATCCCGGAGGGGCTGTCGCGGCCGTTCCTGTTCATGGGCTCGGCCGAGCACCGGCCCGGTGGGCGCGATGCCTCCTGGGACCGCGACTGGAAACTCCTGACCGGCTGGAAGCGCTGGCTCGTGCTCCCCGGCGCGAACCACCAGTCGTTCACCGACGTACCGCTGCTGGCCGGCGCCCTCGGCGTGAGCATCGCCGGCGACCTGTCCCCTGCCCGCTCCCTGACGATCACCCGCACGTACGTCCGGGCCTTCGTGGACCTGCACCTGCGTCGCGAGCCGCAGCCCCTGCTGGACGAGCCGTCACCCCGCTTTCCCGAGGTCCGGCACTGCGCTCCGGGCGGCAGGACCTGCGAATAGCCCCGCGCTCATGCGCGAGCGCCGCAGGAGACGGGCTCCTGCGGCGCTCGGGAAGGGTCAGGACCGGGTCGGGGTGGGCTCGTCCTCGGCCATCACCGTGAGCGAGGCGTTGCGTTCCTTGCCGTCGCGCAGGTACTTGACGTTGATCTTGGAGCCGGGAGCCTTGCTGCGGATCAGGGCGATGAGCTCGTTGCCGTCCTGCAGCGGCAGCCCGTCGATCTCGAGGATCACGTCACCCGCCCGCAGCCCGGCCTTGTCGGCCGGCCCGCCCGGCGTCACGGGCTGCTGGCCCGCCACGGCCTCGGTCGCGATCTTGACGCCCTGGCCCCGGAAGTCGCGGTCGAGCAGGATGCCGATCTTGGGGCGCTTGGCCCGGCCGGTCGTGATCAGCTCCTCGGCGACCCGTCGCGTCTGGTTGACCGGGATCGCGAAGCCCAGGCCGATGCTGCCGCTCTGGCTGCTGCTCATCGAAGGCCCGAGCGTGGCGATCGCCGAGTTGACCCCGACGACCTCGCCCCGGCCGTTGACGAGCGGGCCGCCCGAGTTGCCGGGATTGATGGCGGCATCGGTCTGGATGGCGCTGATGTACGCCGGCTCCTCGCTGGTGGCGCCCGTGTCGTCGCCCGCGATGACCGGACGGTTGAGCGAGCTGACGATGCCGGTGGTGACCGTGCCGGTCAGGCCCAGCGGGGAGCCGATGGCGATCACCGGGTCACCGACGACCACCTGGTCGGAGTTGCCGAGCGTGAGCTCCGGCGTGCCGAAGGTCTCTTCCGGCTTGACCACGGCCAGGTCGGAGCCGGGGTCGCGGCCGACGATGCGGCCCGTCGTGGTCTTGCGGTTGTTGAACTGGATCCGGATCTCGCCGCCGCCGGCCGCCAGGGCGACCACGTGGTTGTTGGTCACCACGTAGCCGTCCTTGATCAGGAAGCCGGAGCCGGTGGCGCCTTCGGTGCTGCTGCCGTTGCCGACCTCGAGCGAGACCACGCTGGGCAGCACCCGCGACGCCACGCCCGCCACCGAGTCGGGCGGGCGGTTGGTGGCGCCGCTGGGCACCGGGCCGAGGCTGTAGGAGGGGTCCTGGGCACTGCTCGTGGGCCTGGTCAGCAGGTACGTGCCGACGCTGCCGAGCAGCGAGGCCACCAGGGCGATGACCAGGGCCATCGCGATCAGGAACCCGGCGCCGGGCCCGCGCCTGGACGCACCCGCCCCCGCGCCGTGCGCGCCAGGAGGCGGCGGCCCCCAGCCCGGACCCATGCCGAGGGCCTGACGCGGCGGAGGAGGCGGGTTGCCGTAGGGCTGCCCGAACGGCGGACGCTCGTAGGCCCGCGTCCCGTTGTCGGGGCCGCCGAAGGAGGGATTCTCGAAGCGGGGACCGCCCTCGCCGAACGGGCTGTCATAGGCGTGCGTGCTGTTGTCGCGAGCGCCGAACGCCGGCCTCTCGCCCGGACTGTCAGGCGGCCCGAACGCCGGCCTCTCGCCCGTCTCGAATCCCGACGGGCTCTCGAATCCCGACGGGCTCTCGAAGCGCGCCGGGTTCTCGCGCCCCGACGGGTTCTCGTGGCGCGCCGGGCTCTCGTACGGGTTCTCGTAGCGCGACGGGTTGTCGATGGACGGGTTGTCGCGGGACTGGGCGCCCGGGTCGGGCGCGCCGAACGACGGCGCCCCCTCCTGCGGAGCGCTCGGCGCGCCGTCGTCCTGCCCCGGCCTGCCGCGCCCGGCCTCGCCGTACGGCCGGCTCTCGTACGGTGGCGCACCGGCGGCTTCCGACCGGCCCGACGGGTCACCCCACGTCGTACCGAACGAGGCGGGCGGCTCGGGCCGCCGGCCCTGTGCGTCGGACCCGTCCTGTGCGGGCAGGAACTCCGGCCGCACCTGTGGCTCGGGGGTGTCCGACGGCATGCGCTCCTCGTTGCGGCGCGTCTCGTCGGTCATCTCAGTCTCACCACTCCTTGGCTCGGCCACCGCAAATCCTCGCTCTTGCGGCATACGAGGCTTATAAAGCTTTACCGGGACTTGCCGCCGACAAATCCCGAACCCAGATCGTATGCCCCGCGCGCCGCGGACTACGCCAACCGACTATGCCCGGCTTCCGGGAGTGTCAAGGCGTGGTGGGTGCACTCGTAGGCGATGTACGGGCCTGCTGCTGGAAGAGTTCAACCGGTGGGGCCGGATTGTTCTGCCCCACGCCACTCACCGCGAAGAAGGTGCCGAGCGCGACGGCCGCCGAGACGACGCCCACCGCGACGTAGGTCGTGCGCCGCCTACCACCACGACCCGGGCCGGAAGACCCGCCGGTGGCGTCTCTGCGCGGCCGGTTGTCCAGCGGCGCGATGGTGTGCGGGCCGGGGATGGGCACCCCACCGAAGGTGCGGGCCGGAAAAGGGCGCTCCCTCGGGGGCAGCGGGCCGCCCGGCTCCGCCATCCGGAGCAGGGACATCGTCAGGTCGGTGGGCATCGCCGGGGTCTCGAGCGAGCGCAGGCGCGACTTCAGGGCGCGCACCGACTCGACCTCTCTCCGGCAGTCAGCACAGAAGGTCAGATGAGCAAGCGCACGCTCGCGTTCGGTGTGGCTGAGTTCACCGTCCACCAGTGCGGATACGCGTTCTCCAAGATGAGCCATGTCAGACTTCCTCCCCACGGATCACGGTCGGGGGGAGTTGGGAATTACGGGGGGCTCGATGATCGAGCGCCTCCCGCAACTGCGCCCGGCCACGGTGAATACGGCTTCGGACCGTACCCAGCTTGACGCCGAGCGTGGCCGCGATCTCCTCGTATGACAGACCCTCGATGTCACACAGCACGATCGCCGCCCGGAACTCGGGGGCGAGCGCGTCGAGGGCCGCCTGGATGTCGGGCTCCAGATGAGCGTCGTCGAACGCCTGCGCCGGGGACGGCTCGCGCCCGCGCAGCCGTTCGGCCGCGTCGTCGGCGAGCCCCTCGAACCTGATGCGCTGCTTGCGCCGCGCCATGTCGAGGAAGAGGTTGGTCGTGATCCGGTGCAGCCAACCCTCGAAGGTGCCGGGGGTGTAGCTCGACAGCGACCTGAAAACCCGGACGAAGACCTCCTGGGTGAGGTCTTCGGCGTCGTGGACATTGCCGGTCAGCCGGTAGGCGAGCCGATACACGCGTGCGGAGTGAGTCCGCACCACTTCCTCCCACGTGGGAGGAGTCCAGTCAGACGACACGGGAGTATCCGCCTGGTGGTCGCTTTCGTCCACCAGAACTCCTCTCTCTGGGACCACCGCTACCGCCATAGTGCCTGGTTTCGTCCCTTCGTGCGCACTGACTGCCCTCCGGACCGGCAAAGCCCGTTTAAACCTGCAACGCCTCAGCACCCTCCTGAGTTCCCGTCCGGGCGTGTCTCCCTTAGGCTGCGAACGGTGTCAATCACGCGTATACCTTGTGCGGCCCATCCGGCCAATCGCACGAAAAGTGGGGGAGGAGGCCGATGACCACTCCGGTGGAGGCCACTCTGGCCTATGCGGAGCAGTTCCATCAGGAAGATGAGGTTCTGCACGCGGCGCGGCAGCGCGGGCTGGAGATGGGAGCGCCGCCCATCCTTCCCGGGGGCGGGGCCGCCCTGTGTTTTCTCGCCACCGTCCTCAACGCCAAGTCCGTCGTCGAGATCGGCACGGGCTGCGGCGTCTCGGGGCTGTGGCTGCTGCGCGGCATGCGTCCCGACGGCACGCTGACGAGCGTCGACGTCGAGCCCGAGCACCAGCGGCTGGCCCGGCACGCGTTCACCGAGGCGGGCTTCTCCGGCAGCCGGGTGCGGTTGATCACGGGCCGCGCGCTCGACGTGCTGCCGCGGTTGTCCGACGGCGGCTACGACATGGTCTTCGCCGACGGCGCGAAGCGGGAGTACACCGACTACCTGGCCGAGGCCGTGCGGCTGCTGCGCGTCGGCGGCGTGGTGGCCTTCGACAACATGCTCTGGCACAACCGCGTGGCCGACCCCACGCAGCGCGACACCGACACGGTGGCGCTGCGCGAGGTGGGCAAGCTGGTGCAGGCGGACGACCGCCTGCGCTCGGTGCTCATGCCCCTGGGCGACGGGCTGCTGGCGGCCGTCAAGATCGCCGACTAGGCGCGGGTGAGCCAGTCCAGCAGCACCCGCACGCCGAACCCGGTCGCGCCCTTACTGAGCGTGCCCTCGTCCACGGTGCTGCGGCCGACACCCGCGATGTCGAGGTGCGCCCACGGGCGGCCGCCGGTGAACTCCCGCAGGAACAGCGCCGCCGTGATCGACCCCGCCCCGAACCGCGACCCCGCCTCGACGTTGGACAGGTCGGCGATCGACGACTCGAGCGCGGGCGTGTAGTCGTCGATCAGCGGCATCCGCCACAGCCGGTCGTCGGTGACCTCGCCCGCCTCCAGGAGCTGCTTGGCCAGCACGTCGTCGGAGGCGTAGACGGCGCCGACGTTGCGGCCGAGCGCCACCGAGATGGCCCCGGTCAGCGTGGCGATGTCGACGACCGCGTCGGGGTCGAGGACGGCGTCGGCGTAGGCGAGCGCGTCGGCCATCACGAGCCGGCCCTCGGCGTCGGTGTTGAGCACCTCGACCGTGCGGCCGCCGTAGTGGGTGATGACGTCGCTGGGCCGCTGCGCGGTGCCGGAGGGCATGTTCTCGGCGGCGGCGACCAGCCCGGTGACCTTCACCCGGGCGCCCAGCCGGGCCAGCGCGCCGAGCACCGCGATGACGACCGCGCCACCCGCCATGTCGGTCTTCTGCGTCTTCATGTTCTCGGTCGGCTTGAGCGACAGGCCGCCCGAGTCGAACGTGATGCCCTTGCCCACCAGCACGATGTGCCGATCAGTGGGCTCGGCGGGCGTGTAGGACAGCTGGATGAGCCGGGGCGGGCTGGCCGAGCCGCGCCCGACGGCGAGGATGCCGCCGAACCCGTCGGCCTGCAGCTGCTCTTCGTCCCACACCCGGACGGGGACGCCGCTCTCGGCGGCCCGCTCCGCGAGCCAGGCCGGGTTCTTCACGGAGGAGGGCGTGTTGGCCAGGTCACGGGCGAGGGCCACGGCCTGGGCGACGGTCTGCGCCCGCCGCACGGCCTCCTCGTCCGCCCCCGCGAAGGCCAGCGTCCGCACGGCCTTCTTACCGCTTTCACCGATCCTGAACGAGTACGCCGCCAGCAGCGCCGCCTCCGCGAAGGCGGCCACGTCGCCCTCGGGCGTCACGACGGTCAGCCGGTCGCGGCCCTTGACCCGCCGGGACAGCGCGGCGCCGGCCTTGCGCAGGGCACGCGGGGAGCCGTCGCCCACGCCGTAGAGCAGCACGCGGCCCACTCGGGGCGTGGCGCCGCCGGCCCGTGCCACGGGCACCTCGACGATCTCGCCCGCCTCCCCCTTGGCCTCGTAGTGCGCCAGCAGGTCGGGCACCGGCAGGTGCAGCTCGACCGGGTGGGCGGTCTGGAGATCGGCGGAGTACGGGACGGCAAGCAGGTCGGGGTCGTCGGGAACCTCGGCGACCACCGTCGCAGTGGTCTCAATGGGCACGGAAAACATCTCCTCAAACGTCAGCGACCCTGGCGCCGGACTACGCCAGGGTCGTGGATCAAGATTCTCTCGGGAGGGCTCAGCCGACGACGTTCTTCAGCGCCTCGCCGAGCGCCTTCGCCTCGTCGGCCGAGATCTCCACGACGAGCCGGCCGCCACCCTCCAGAGGGACCCGCATGACAATGCCGCGCCCTTCCTTGGTGACCTCGAGCGGACCATCGCCGGTCCGCGGCTTCATCGCCGCCATGCGTGCATCCCTTCCTGCCTTGGGCTCCCGCGGCCCGCGATTTCCGACCTCCCATGGGGGGTGGTCGGCGCATTCACGTCTTCTGTGATGTCCTATTCTCCCGCATCGAGAGCGCTCATGGGTAACGATCTCCTCCCAGAATGCGTTGTCCAGGCGTGCGATCACGTCCAAACTGGACTTCGTGCATGCTCGCGCCGCTCTGTTCGACCTCTATGGAGACCACCTGCTCTCGCGTGGAGGGCAGGCGTCCGTCGCGGCGCTCGTACGGCTGATGAAGCCCATGGAGATCGCCGCTCCCGCCGTCCGCACGGCGGTTTCGCGCATGGTGCGACAGGGGTGGCTGAGGCCGGTGAGACTGACGCAGGGGCCCGGTTACGGACTGACGCCGAAGTGCGTGAGGCGGCTGGACGAGGCCGCACTCAGAATTTACCGAGCAGGAACATTGTCCTGGCACGGCCGCTGGCATCTGATCATCGTGGAGCCCGTACGCGAGCGTGCGCGCAGGGAGCGGCTGCGGGCCGACCTGACGTTCCTGGGCTACGCGGCGCTGTCGGAGACGACCTGGATCGGCCCGCGCTCCTCCATCGAGCTGGACAACCTGCTCGACGGCGAGGGGGTGCGGGCCGACAGGTTCGACGCGGCGCTGGAGGGCGACCCGCGGGAGCTGGTGTCGAGGGCCTGGGATCTGGACGCCATCGGCGAGGCGTACGAGCACTGGCACACCGAAGCTGTCACGCTGATCAGCACGCTGCCCGAAGGGGCGCCGGACGACCAGGTCTTCGCCACGAGGAGCCGGCTCGTGCACGGCTGGCGCAATTTCCTCTTCCGCGATCCCGGCCTGCCGCCGGAACTGCTGCCGCCCGGCTGGCCGGGCGACAAGGCCAGGGCCTACTTCGAGCAGGAGGCCGCCCGGCTGCTGCCCGCAGCCGCCGCGTTCGTCGACAGGGAGTTATCGTGATCCGCTATGACGTGGCCGACGCCGTCGCCACCATCACGCTCGACCGGCCCGACGCCATGAACTCACTGACGGTCGAGGTCAAGGAGGCGCTGCACGGGGCGCTGCGCCGCGCCGCGGGCGACCAGTCCGTCAGGGCCGTGCTGCTGACCGGCTCGGGCCGGGCCTTCTGCGCGGGCCAGGACCTGCGCGAGCACGCCGACAACCTGGAGGCGGGCCGCGGCCTGGCCAACACCGTGCGCGAGCACTACAACCCGATCGTCGAGCTGATCGCCACCATGGCCAAGCCGGTGCTGGCCGCGGTCAACGGCGTGGCCGCGGGCGCGGGGGCGTCGCTGGCGTTCGCGTGCGACCTGCGGATCGCCTCGGACAAGGCGAAGTTCGCGCTGGCGTTCGCCGGCATCGGCCTGGCTCCCGACTCAGGCGCGTCGTGGACGCTGCAGCGCCTGGTCGGCCGGGGCCGCGCAGCCGAGCTGATGCTGCTCGGCGAGCCGCTCGACGCGGCCCGCGCGCTGGAGCTGGGCCTGGTCACGCGCGTGGTGCCGACCGGCGACCTGGCCAAGGCCGCTCAGGAGCTCGCCGTACGCCTGGCGCAGGGCCCGACGCTGGCCTTCGCCGCCACCAAGTGGGCCCTGGCGTACGCGGCGACGCACTCGCTGCCGGACGCGCTCGCCATGGAGGCCGACCTGCAGGACAAATGCGCCGCCACCCGCGACCACGTCAACGCCACGGAAGCGTTCCTCGCCAAGGAACGGCCGACCTTCAACGCCGAGTGACCGCCCGCCACGCCCGCGTGGGAGTCGGCGCCATGCGCTCATCCCGTGGAGCGGTTCGCGCGACAGCCGTGGGTCTGCTCACCTGCGGTGGCGCCGACGCGTCCGACCCGTGTCCGTCGCGGCCACCCGCCTTCGGCGAGCGGGTGGCCGGGTGGCCGGCAGTGCCACCGCGCGGGGTCAGCGCCTACCGAGCGCGGCGCGGAGCCCGAACCAGCCGATGGCGGCGACGAGCGTGACCTGCAACAGGTATGCGATGGCGGCGGCCACGGGACCGGACGTCTCGGCCGGCAGCGCGACGAACATGATGACGTACACGATGCCCGCGATCGACAGCCACCGCGGCATCGCCTTCGACAGCAGCGTCCCGATGAGCGCGGTCAGCACGCCGGCCGAGATGGCGATCTGGGTGCCGACGATCGCCGGGACGAGCAGACCGAGGTGCGCGTTCAGGATGTCGAAAAGCTCGCGTCCCTCGGACTCCGGCAGCACCATGGGATCGGCCGCGAAGGCGAACGGCAGCGCCTCCGCGGTGATCGTGAGCGCGAAGAGGATCCCGCCGGCCCCGGACAGCAGAGCGCCGATCAGGTTCAGCGCGCGGCCCCTGCCGTGGGCTAGCATCACGATGAAGATCGCGGTGGCGACCCAGGAAATCGCGTATCCGGGGCCGCCGAGGTACAGGTTCATCTGCCAGTAGGCGCCGCCGAGCGCTCGCACGTCGTCGTACCGGACCGTGCCGTCGAAGGGCGGTTCCCAGAACGCGAAGCAGGTACGGGCCGCGAGCGAGACCAGCAGCAGGACGAAGAGCCCGACGACGGCGGTACGCCGCGGGGCTGACGCGGCGGCCGGGGCGGGCGGCGGCATCGCGGTCCCGGCGAGTTCGGATGCGGTCACGGTCGTTCCCCTTCGATCGATCGGTGACAGCGCTGTTCACGCTGCCTCGATCGTCGGCAGAGGGCGTGCGCACCGCATCGGTGCCAGCACCTATTTCGAATCCGCCCTGTTCAGGTGCTCTGGCCGCGGTTCGTGGCGGCGTTGTCGAGCCAGATCCGCGCGGCCTGCACGCGGCGGTTCGTCCCGGCCTCCGGCTTGAGGTCGAGCTTGACGAAGATCGCGCGCAGGTGGGCGTCGACCGTGCGCTCGGAGACGACGAGCTGGGCCGCTATTCCGGCATTGCTGGCGCCCTCGGCGAGGACGGCGAGAACCTCCGCCTCACGGGGTGTCAGGCCCCGAACCGGTATCGCCCCGAGCGGTGCCGGAACATCCTCGTCCGGCGACGGCCGTTCTTCGGAGGTCAGGACGCGGGCGAGCCGTTCGGTCCCTGCCCAGGCGCCGCCGACGACGACGAGTGTCACGGCCGCGACGGCGATGGTGACCGCCGTGGCGCCGAGCCGGACGCCGGGAGAGGCGATGATCGTCCCGATGGCGATCACGACGAGGGCCGAGGCGACGAGCCCGGTGCCGCGTACGACGATCGCCACTTGCCGGGGGTTCACACCGCCACGTGCGACGAGCACCGCGCAGGCCGCGCTGAACGCCGAGGCCCCGGCGAGAGAGATGAGGAACGCGGCCGAGCCCAGTGACGGCTCCACGGCTCCGGGGTCGCGGGCGATGCCCAGCAGGAGGCAGAAGCAGACGGTGAGCGGGGCGCCGGTCGTCCCGGCCGCGGCGACGCCGATCCGCGCGCGGGCGGAGCCGGCGGAGCCGAGCGCGGCTCGCCACAGGGCGATCGGGATGAGCAGGAGGGCCAGCGCGCCCAGAAGCGTGGCGAGGCCACCGAGCGGTTCGAGGGCTGTCCGCCAGGACTCCGGCGCGATGGTCGGCAGGCCGACGAAGGGGTCGCTCGGCGTCGTCAGCAGGGAGTTCGCGAGCGTGACGGCGGCGATGGCCCAGACGAGCACCTGATGCGTCCACGGTGCCCGTCCGTCGGCCCGGATGGCCGCTGACGCGGCGAGCTGCATGAGCGCGAGCGGCGGGATCCACGCCGAACTCCAGATCGCGACCGCGAGTGCGGCGGTTGGGTTCCCGGTTGCGACCGCCCACACCGCCCAGGCGGCCACGCCAAGGTAGGTCAGCAGGGCGAGGCAGAGCCAGGTCGCGAGAGTGCCGGCTCTCCGGTTGGCCGCCGCGGTGAGCCGGGTGGCGGCGACGGCCGCGCTCGTCGATGCCGCCGCCAGCGCGAGCACGCCGACCGGGTCGGTGGGGAAACCGCCGTGGCCGGCCAGCCGGAGCGCGAGCAGGGCGGCCACCGCGGCGGCCCCGGCGACCCCGGCGACCAGGGGCAGGAGCCGGCCCGTGAACGGCAGCTGGGCGATGACGGTCATCCTGGACCCACCCTCGGCCTCGTCATGGGTAGTCAGGAGCCCGGAGGGCGGCCGTGCTCCGGATCGTACGGCGATCTTATGAGCGAACCCGCGGTCGGACCAGGTGGATTCCGTCGTTCATGGACGACCGCCGGGTCGATCCGCGGGGGTCATCCGGGCGCACCCACACCGCCGAGCTCAGCGCGTACGGGCCAGGCAGCATTCGATGTGATCGTTGACCAGGCCGATCGCCTGCATGAGCGCGTACGCCGTGGTCGGGCCGACGAACCGGAAGCCGTGCCGCTTCAGCTCCTTGGACAGCGCCGTCGAGGCCGGGGTGATGGCGGGCACGTCGGCCATCGTCCTCGGCGCGGGGGCGTCGGGGTCGGCGTAGCGCCACACCAGGTCGGAAAGGCCGCCGGGCAGGTCGAGCGCGGCCCTGGCGTTGGCGATCGCGGCCTCGATCTTGGCGCGGTTGCGGACGATGCCGGGGTCGGCGAGCAGGCGTTCGACGTCGTGCTCGGTGTAGGCGGCGACCTTGGGGAGGGAGAAGTGGTCGAAGGCGGCGCGGAAGTTCTCCCGCTTGCGCAGGATGGTCAGCCACGACAGGCCCGACTGGAACGCCTCCAGCACCACCCGTTCGTAGACGGCGTCGTCGCCCTTGACCGGGCGGCCCCACTCCTCGTCGTGGTAGGCGAGGTACATCGGGTCGGCCAGGCCCGGCCAGGTGCAGCGGATCAGCTCACTCACCGCCGCTCGTCCCCTTCCTCACCCGCACCCGCTCTTCCTCGTCTTCGGCCTGCTCGGCGTCGTCCGGCTTGTCGCTGTCGGCGGTGAGCGCGCCGTTGCGCTTGTCGTCGCGGGCCTCCGGCTCGCCGTCCTCGGCGGCGGGCTCGTCGCTCTCGTGCGCCTGCTCGGCATCGGCCGGCTCGTCGCTCTGGGGGGCTTCGGCGTCGGCGGGTTCGCCCGCCGCGGGCTCCGGCTCGGTGGCGGTCCGCCCGTTCTCGGACGCCTCCGTGTCGGTGGCGTCTTGCCCACGACCGGGGACGGCGACCGTGTCGACGCGCCACTCCGGGTCCTCCGCAGGAGTGATCGTCGCCTCGGTGTCCCACGACACCGCGGCGCCGCCGGCCGTCACCGGGTCGCCGGACTCGGGCAGCTCGCGCTGCGCCGGAGCCTCGGGCGCGTGCTCGGTACGCGGCCCCGCGCCCGGCGAGGCGTAGACCTCCTGCCGCGCGTACAGCCGGCTGGCCAGCAGTTCGGAGACCCGCTGCTCCAGCACGGCGATCCGGGTGTCGCGGGCGCTGATCGCGCCGGCGGCCCGGCGCAGGGTCTCGTCGACGCTGGCCGTGTGGTAGCCGACCAGGTTGACCGGCAGTTGCAACGCCATGACGTCGACCGCCGTGAGCTGACCCGCCTCCGGCAGGTCGAGCGGGGGCACGTCGGGCGGGAACTCGCTCAGCTCACCGCCCCGCCCCAGGGAGACCAGGACCACGCAGGCCAAGATGGCGATGGCGGCAATGGCGAGAATGACCAGCACATTGGCATCGTACTCATCCGGTGGAGCGCGTTCAGCGATCTACCGCAAGTAACGCATTCCACACAACCTGTGGAACGTGTCAGCCGGCGGCCTCGCCGAGTTCGGCGACGCTGGGCCGTACGGGGTGCGGACGCGACTCCAGGTGCGCGAACGCCTCCTCCACGGTCGAGGTGAACGAGATCGCGTCGAAGACGTCGGGACGCGTGAATCCCTCGTCGTACATGTGGCCGATCATCGCGCGCAGCGGCTCGTACAGGCCCCAGGGATCGAGGACGACGAGGGGACGGTCGTGGATGCCGAGCACCCGCGCGGTCCAGATCTCGAACAGCTCCTCCAGCGTGCCGATGCCGCCCGGCAGTACCAGGAACGCGTCGGAGCGGGCGTCCATGACCCCCTTGCGCTCGCGTATGTCGGCGGTGACGACGAGCTCGTCGGACTCCTCGTCGGCCACCTCGATGTCCACCAGCACCTGCGGGATCACACCGATCGTGCGCCCGCCGGCGGCGCGCGCCGCCGAGGTGACGGCTCCCATGCACGAGACCTTGGCCCCGCCGCTCACCAGGGTGTGTCCGCGCCTGCCCAGCTCGGTGCCCACCTCGGTGGCGAGGTCGAGGTATTTGCGGTCGATGTTCTGGCTGGAGGCGCAGAAGATGCAGATGTTCACAGGGGGGAAGCCTATTGCGGCTCGGCGATCTGGGCCGCGCAGGACTCCTCCTCCTCCAGGAGCTGCCGCGAACGGGCCATGTCGGATTCCACGATGATGCGCACGGCCTCGTCCACGTCGTCGGTGACGGTGATCAGGTCGAGGTCGTCCGCGGCGATCTTGCCGCTGCCCAGCAGCGAGCCCTTGACCCAGTCGAGCAGCCCGCCCCAGAACTCCGAGCCCATCAGCACCACGGGGAAGGAGGTGACCTTGCGCGTCTGCACCAGGGTGAGCGCCTCGAACAGCTCGTCCAGCGTGCCGAAGCCGCCGGGCAGCGTGATGAAGCCGCACGAGTACTTGACGAACATCGTCTTGCGCACGAAGAAGTAGCGGAACTCCACGCCCAGGTCGACGTAGTCGTTCATGCGCTGCTCGAAGGGCAACTCGATGCCGAGGCCGACCGACACCGCGCCGTCCACCTCGCGCGCACCCCGGTTGACCGACTCCATGACGCCCGGGCCGCCACCGGTGATCACCGCGTAGCCGGCCTCGGCGAGCGCCCGGCCGAGCCGCATGCCCGTCCGGTACTCAGGGGAGTCCTCAGGGGTGCGGGCGGAGCCGAAGACCGTGACCGCCGGCGGCAGCTCGGCGAGCTGGCCGAATCCCTCCACGAACTCCGCCTGGATGCGCAGCACCCGCCACGGGTCGGTGTGCACCCAGTCGGACGGCCCCTGGCGGGCCAGCAGCCGCTGGTCGTGCGTGGAGGTGGGCACGAAGCGACCGCGGACGATGGCCTGCCCCTGGCGGTGCTCCCGGCGATGTGCCCGGCCCTGCTCCCGGCCCTGCTCCCGGCCCTGCTCCCGGCCCTGCTCCCGGCCCTGCTCCCGGCCCTGCTCCCGGCGCTGTTCACGACGTGGTTCTTCCATGCGGATCACGCTAGTCCCTTCACCATCGGCCGGTTCCACCCGTGCGCCCCTACCCGGGCGGTTCGCCGCGAGTCGATAGGTTCTTCCCACCGGGCGAATCCGCAGGTAAACCGGGCGAAACGCACCGCTAAAAAATCTTGAAAAAACCAGGGAACCGGATTTCGACCCCCCTGCGTCTAACTGCCGAGGGTGCTGCTCGGGACTGAAAGTGGCTTTCCCCGCCAAATGGCCGGCGAGGAAAGCCACTTTCATGTGGAGAGCCAGTCGAGCATCGCCCGCTCACTCTCGACGATCTTCGACAGCGAGACGTACTCCCCCTGCTGGTGCGCGAGGTTCGGGTCGCCCGGGCCGTAGTTGACGGCGGGGACCCCCAGCGCGGAGAAGCGGGCGACGTCCGTCCAGCCCAGCTTGGCGCGCGGTTCGCCGCCGACCGCCCCGGTGACGGCCGCCGTGAACGCCGCCGCCGCCGGATGCGTCAGCCCGGGCCTGGCCGCGGGCGCGGCATCCACGACGCTCACGGCGAACCCGTCGAAGACCTCGCGTACGTGCTGCTCCGCCTCCTCGATCGACAGGTCGGGCGCGAAGCGGTAGTTGACGCTCACCACGCACAGGTCGGGGATGACGTTGCCCGCCACGCCGCCGCTCACGCCGACCGCGTTGAGCCCTTCGTGGTATTCGAGCCCTTCGACCACCGGCCGCCGCGGCTCGTACGCGTTGAGCCGGGCCAGCACCGGCTCGATGCCGTGGATGGCGTTGACCCCGAACCAGGAGCGCGCGCTGTGGGCCCGCTTGCCGCTCACCGTCACCTCGGCGCGCAGCGTGCCCTGGCAGCCGCCCTCGATCACGCCGTCGGTCGGCTCCATCAGCACCGCGAAGTCGGCGGCCAGCCAGTCGGCGTGGTCGCGGGCGACCCGGGTCAGGCCGTTGCGCTCGGCCTCGACCTCCTCGCAGTCGTAGAAGACGTACGTGACGTCGCGGTTGGGCGCGGGCAGGGCGGCGGCGAGCTTCAGCGCGACCGCGACGCCGGCCTTCATGTCGGAGGTGCCGCAGCCGTACAGCAGGTCGCCGTCGACCCGGCTCGGCAGGTTGCCGGCGACGGGGACGGTGTCGAGGTGGCCGGCGATGAGCACCCGCTCGGCGTGGCCGAGCTCGGTGCGGGCGACCACCGTCTCGCCCGAGCGCGACACCTTCAGGTGCGGCAGCGCGGACAGCGCCCGCTCCACCTGGTCGGCGAGGGCCTTCTCGTGACCGCTCACCGACTCGATGTCCACGATCGCGGCCGTCAGCGCGCGTACGTCCTGGGTCAGGTCGAGCATCAGATGTCCATCCCGTGTTCGCGCAGCACCTCGTTGAGTGCCGCCTTGTCGTGCCGCTGCCCCGGCTCCAGGCGCTTGAGCACCAGCACGCACGGCAGGCCGAACGTGCCGCCGGGGAACTCCTTCTGCCGTGTGCCGCTCACCGCCACACACCACGGCGGGATCCGGCCGCGTGACAGCTCCTCGCCCGTCGCGACGTCGATGACCGGGATCGAGCCAGAAAGGATCGTTCCCGCGCCGACGACCGCGCCCTCGCCGACCCTGGCGCCCTCGACGAGCATGGACCGGCTGCCGATCAGCGCGTCGTCCTCGACCACGACCGGGACGGCGCCGGGCGGCTCCAGCACCCCGCCGACACCCACGCCGCCCGACAGATGCACGTTCTTGCCGATCTGGGCGCACGATCCGACGGTGGCCCAGGTGTCGACCATCGTGCCCGAGTCGACGTACGCGCCGATGTTCGTGAACGACGGCATCAGCACCACCCCGGGCGCCAGGTAGGAGCCCCAGCGGGCGATCGCCCCTGGCACCACGCGCACGCCGTCGAACGTGCTCTTCAGCGGGATCCTGTCGTTGTGGTGGAAGTCGCCCACCTGCGAGCGGGCCAGTCCGAGCACCTTGAAGGCGAGCAGCACGGCGCGCTTGGCGCGCTCGTCGACGACGACCTCGCCGCCCGCCACCCGGGCGGCCCGTGCCTCGCCTCGGTCGAGCAGGTCGACCGCGCCGACCACCAGCCGGCGCGCCTCGGCGTCGGCCGGCGACAGCTCCGCCCTGCGCTCCCACAACTCATCCACGATCGCGGGAATCGGGGACGAAGTGCTCACATGACTCATGGCCACGGAGCTTATCCGTCCGGGTAGGTTCTTCAGCGTGCGCCTGCGCTTCTCCCGTGGAGTCATCACCATCGCGGTCATCGTGGTCGTACTCGCCGTCGCCGTCTCCCTAGGGCTCTTCCACCTGCTGAAAAGGGCGCCCGTGGTGGTGCGCGAGGCGTACTGCGTGGTCGACACCCCGCTGGGCGTGCGCGAGCTCGATCCCGAGCAGGCCCAGATCTCGGCCACGATCGCCGCCGTCGCGGCGCGCCGCAAGCTGCCCGAGCGGGCCGTGGTCATCGCGTACGCGACGGCGTTGCAGGAGTCGAAGCTCAGGAACGTCGCCTACGGCGACCGCGACTCGGTCGGCGTGTTCCAGCAGCGCGAGTCGCAGGGCTGGGGCACCAAGAAGCAGATCATGGACCCGGTCTACGCGACGAACAGGTTCTTCGCCGCGCTGGTCAAGGTGGCGGACTACCGCGAGCTGCCGCTGGCGGAGGCGGCGCAGGCCGTGCAGCGCTCGGCGGGCGGCTACGCGTACGCGCCGCACGAGGAGGAGGCGAAGCTCCTGGCCGCCGCCTTCACCGGGCGGGTGCCGCGGGCCTTGCACTGCTGGTATCCGCAGGCCCGCACGCCCGCGCCGGCGCCGCGTACGCGGGAGGCGCGCAAGCAGCTGGCCAGGGCGCTGGGCAGCACGGCGATCACCACGAAGAAGCGCGGCTGGCTGGTGGCCTCCTGGTGGGTGGCCCACGCCGAGAAGTACGGCCTCAGCAGGGTCGGCTACGGCGGCGCGGCGTGGGCCAACGACTACGAGACCGAGGGCTGGGAAGCCGACGGCAAGGCCGGCGCCCGCGGCGTGGAGCTGTCGTGACCCGTCAGGGCGCGCGGGTGACGATGGAGATCGAGCCCGGCGGCAGCGGCTGGGCATAGGCGGCCGTCCAGGCGCCGCCCTGGACGCGTTCGAACGACAGCAGCCGGCCGTCGGAGGCGCGGTAGTCGGCGAAGTCGAGCAGCCCTCGCTCCGGCAGGCCGGTGTCGCCCTCGCTGCGGAACGCGGCCGTCCCCCGCTCGATCGGGTGGAACTCCACGGCCTCCATGATCAGCATGCTCTTGGCCGGCACCATGCCCTGCGTGGGCACGTCGTTCCAGAGCTTGACCTCCAGATGCGGCGGGTCTCCCGGAAGCTCCTCGACGGAGAGCCACTGAAAGCGCCGGGAGGAGTCGCGCAGCAGGAACTCGGTCCACTGCTGGCCCTGCCACGAGACGTACATGGCGCCGAGGACGCGCGCGGGCGACCCGTGAATCTCGATCCGGTCGCCGACCCCGATCGTACGAGGGTCGGTGAAGTCGGTGCCGGCATGCCCGGGAGCGCCCACCGGAGCCGCCAGCGGGGTCTCGAGAGGAGCGACCTCGGCCGGCGGCGCGCTGACGCGGCCCCGCCTGTCTTGCCGCGTCGTGGCCCAGAAGGCCCCGAGCAGCAGCAGGACGGTGGCGATGCTCAGCCCGAGAACGACCATGGAGGTCACGCTCATCGATCAGCTCGCTCCACTCGCGGTCTGCCTCGGCATAAGCCCTTATCGATTTGTGCGAGACAAGCCCGTTTCGCGGGCTGTGCGGGGCGATCCTACTGGAGGCGGCGCACCGCCGCAGCGATCCGTTCATCTGTGCCGGTGAGCGCGACGCGAACGTGCCGCCCACCTGCGGATCCGTAGAACTCGCCGGGCGCGACCAAAATGCCGATCTCGGAAAGCTTTCCTACCTGATCCCACGCGCTCTGCCCGTTGGACGCCCAGAAGTACAGGCCCGCCGTCGAATGGTCGATGTGCCACCCGGCCCTTTCCAGCGCGGGACGCAGCACCTCACGGCGGGCGGCGTAGCGCTCGCGCTGCCGCTCGGCGTGCTCGTCGTCGGAGAGCGCCACCGTCATCGCGGCCTGCACGGGCTGCGGCATGAGCATGCCCGCGTGCTTGCGCGTCTCCAGCAGCCGCTTGACCAGGACGGGGTCGCCCGTCACGAACCCGGCGCGGTAGCCGGCCAGGTTGGAGCGCTTGGACAGGGAGTGGACGGCGAGCAGCCCCTCGTGGGAGCCGCCGCAGACGTCGGGGTGGAGGATCGAGACCGGCTGCTCCTCCCACCCGAGCTCGATGTAGCACTCGTCGGAGGCGACGACCGTGCCGCGCTCGCGCGCCCACGCGACGACCTTGCGCAGGTGTTCGGCGGGCAGCACCCGGCCCGTGGGGTTGCCCGGGGAGTTGACCCAGATGAGGTCGACGTGCTCGGGGCCGAGCGCGAGCGTGCTGTCGGAGGCCGTGCCGTGTGCCCCGGCGAGCCGGGCGCCCACGTCGTAGGTGGGGTAGGCCAGCTCGGGGAAGACCACCCGACGCGCGCCCAGGTAGGTGGGCAGCCAGGCGACGAACTCCTTGGAGCCGATCACCGGCAGGACGTCCTTCGAATCGACCGTCACGCCGTGCCTGCGCCGCAACCACCCCGCCGCGGCCTCGCGCAGCGCCTTGGTGCCGTGGGTGAGGGGGTAACCCGGGCTGTCGGCCGCCTGCGTCAGAGCGTCCTGGACGATCTGCGGCACGGGGTCGACGGGAGTGCCGACGGACAGGTCGACGATGCCGTCGGGGTGTGCCAGCGCGCGCTCCTTGTACGGCTCCAGCCGGTCCCACGGGAAGTCAGGCAGGGTGTTCACGGTTCTCCATGATGTCGCGGTGCCGTACTGCGGCGCGGCGGCCACGCGGACGGGGTGCATCCGGCCCGGATGCCCCCGTGCACGGCGTTCGTACTAGTGGTCCTCGCTCTGTGGCGGCAGAGCGGCGACCACCGGGTGGTCCCTCGCGATCTTGCCGACCTTCGAGGCGCCGCCAGGCGAGCCCAGCTCCTCGAAGAAGTCCACATTGGCCTTGTAGAACTCCTTCCACTGCTCGGGAAGGTCGTCCTCATAGAAAATCGCCTCTACGGGGCACACGGGTTCGCACGCGCCGCAGTCCACGCACTCGTCGGGGTGGATGTAAAGCATGCGCTCGCCCTCGTAGATGCAATCGACGGGGCACTCCTCGATGCACGCCTTATCCAGGACGTCCACGCAAGGCTGCGCGATGACGTAGGTCACCTCGAGCTCCTTCTTCTCCGCACCATGGCATGACTTCGACCGCGGTTTGCTACGCCCTAGTATTGCCGTGCTTCCCGGCTGGCCGAAACGGAGGGTGGCAAACTCGTGGCCGGACGCCTTGTCATCGCCATTACAACGCACGACGTGGGCGCTCGGGTCACCACCCGCAGGCGCGTCCCCGGTGGGTTTCGCGACGCTGTCGGGATTTTGGTGTCCTGGGAGAACGGCGTGCTCAAAATCCGGAAAAAAGACGGCACGGTGGTGGAGATCCCCGAAGAGACGCTGGTGGCGGCCCGAGTCGTTCCGGCCGCGCCTCCTCGACCTGGGCGGATGTAGCAGTAAGTATTCATTGTGTGACTGTACGTACCTGCGCCGCCGCAGCAGCCATCCTCGCCAGCGCCGGATGCGGCGCGTCGTCCACCGACTCCACCGCGACCGAAGCGAAGAACCTGCCGCCCGTCAACGTCCAGGCCGCCTCGCTGAAGAGCGGCTTCGGCACGATGGACCGGCTCGTCGAGGCCGCCAAGAAAGAGGGCCAGCTCAACGTCATCGCCCTGCCTCGCGACTGGGTCAACTACGGCGAGATCATCGACACCTTCGTCGACAAGTACGACATCAAGGTCAACGAGCTGGAGCCGAACGCGAGCAGCAGGCGCGAGCTCGACGCGGCCCCGCAGCTCAAGCCGGACGTGTTCGATCTCACCATGGACGTGGCCGTGTCGGGGGCCGACCGGTTCGCTCCGTACAAGGTGCAGGGGTGGCAGGACCTTCCCGACCACGTCAAGGACCCGTCCGGCTCCTGGTACGCCGCCTACGGCGGCTACATGTCCATCGGGTACGACCCCCGCGCGGTCAAGGCGCCCGTCTCCTTCAACGACCTGCTGCAGCCCAACTACCGCGTCGCGCTCGACGGCGACCCGCTGCGCTCGGCCTCGGCGTTCGGGGGTGTGATGGCGGCGTCCATGCGCGCGGGCGTGCCGCAGCCCGAGCAGGGCGTGGCGCTGTTCGCCAAGCTCAAGCAGGCCGGCCGGCTCACCGATCCGGCCAAGGCCAACGTCGTCGTCGCCTGGGACCACCTGAACGCGGCCCGCAGCGCTCACCACTCCGACGGCTGGCAGGTGACGATCCCGCGCGACGCGGCGCTCGGCGCCTACCACGTGCAGGCGATCAACAAGGCGGCCCCGCACCCGGCCGCGGCCCGGCTCTGGCAGGAGTTCCTCTTCTCCGACGAGGGCCAGAACCTGCTGCAGAAGGGGTTCGCCCGGCCGGCACGCGGCGAGGCGATGCTCATGAAGGGCACGCTCGACCGCGAGCAGGCCGCGAAACTGCCCAAGGCGCCCGGGCCGCCCGTCCTCATGACCATCCCGCAGACGGACGCCGCGAAGGCGTACCTGAAGCGGGAATGGGGGAAGAGTGTGGGCTGAGTCCGAAGTGACTTGATATGTCGTCGCGACGTTCAGGCTCTAAAGTGAACGGACAGCACGGCCACGGGGGCCCGAAGTCCGAGAAAAGAGCTGATCGTCTTGCGATACGACACACCGAGCTTGGAGCGGTGGAACAGTCGCGCCTACGACAGCAGCTTCGGCTACGTCTCGACGCAGGGCGCGCCACTGGTCGACCTGCTCGACCCGCGGCCCGGCGAGCGCGTGCTCGACCTGGGCTGCGGCACCGGGGTGCTGACCGCGCAGATCGCCTTCCGAGGGGCTGAGGTCCTCGGCATCGACGGCTCGCCGGCGATGATCGAGAAGGCGCTGGCGCAGTATCCGGGCATCAACTTCATCGTCGGGGACGCGCACGACTTCACCGTCGTCGATCCGTACGACGCGGTCTTCTCCAATGCGGCGCTGCACTGGATGACCCGCGACCCCGGCGCCGTGATCGCAAGCGTCCGCGAGGCACTCACGCCTGGCGGGCGCTTCGTCGCGGAGATGGGCGGTGCGGGCAACTGCGCGGAGCTGACCGCGGCCATGTTCACCGCCTGGCGCGAATACGGGCTGCGCGAGCCCGAGCTCCCGTGGTACTTCCCCACCCCCGCCGAGTACGCCCGCCGCCTGGAGCAGGAGGGCTTCGTCGTGCGGCTGCTCGAATACTTCGACCGGCCGACGCCTCTTGAGGAGTGCCCCGGCGGGGCCGCCGACTGGGTGCGCATGTTCGCCGGGTCGGTGCTCGAAGGGCTGCCGCCCGAGATCGTGGAGCCCCTGCTCCAGCGGGTCAACGAGCTGGCCGCGCCCGCGCTGCGCAGGGAGACCGGCTGGATGGCCGATTACGTGCGACTACGTTTTGCCGCTGTTCGGCGTTGATGCGACGGCATGATGCGTAGGGCTGTTTTGCCGGACTATGGTCTGTTCCGTGGGCGGCGAGATGATGGCTGCACCGCTGCCACGGCGTGAGGGGCTGGTGAACGGAACGGGATGAATTTCTGCCTGAGCGACCTCGTACCACCGTTGAGGTGGAGCGACGCGTCGACGATCACGCTACTCGCCGGACAGCCGGACCTGCCGGACGCGTGGTGGCGCAGCCTGCCCATGCCTCGGGTGCTCGCGGCGATCGGCCCCGAGTCGCTGGGCGAGCTGCTCACGGAGATCGCCCTGGAGCACTGGCCCGCGGCGGCGATCGGCGACGTCCTGCCGGCGCTTTACGTGCTCGACCCGGAAGAGGCCGACGAGCCCGCGGTCGCGATCGCGCTCGACCGGGCCGGGTCGTGGGCCGGGCTGCTCGCGCTGACCGGGCGGGAGCTGGTGGACCAGCCGTTCATCCAGGCGCGGCCGGTGATGAACATCCTGTTCACGGCCGTTCTGGCGCGCCTCGCACCTGAACGCCCCGGGATGGGCGCCGAGCCGTACGCGGCGGGCGGGCTGCCCATCGCGGACGACGCGTACGAGGAGGCCGCGACCGGTCGTGCCGAGGACGCGTTCCATGAGGTCGCGGCCGGCCATCCGTTAGTGGCCGAGAAGCCGGAGCCCCCCGCCCCCGCGTCGAAGCCCGGGGCGCCCGTCGAGGAGCCTTCGGCCCGCTTCGCCGCCTACGCACCCGCGTTCCGTGGCTCGGAATCCGCCGACGACTCCTACTCCACTGAGGACGAGGAGCCCGAGGACGAGCAGCCGGCGCAGGACGCCGTCCTGGAGCGGGCGCCCGCCGGCGACCGGGCCGGTGAGGACGCGGCGGAGGAGGCGGCGGCAGCTCCGGACGAGCCCGCCGCCTTGCCCGCCGAGGCCGCCGAGTGGCACGCTCCCGGCGAGCCCGCCGACGGCTCCGCCGCACGGGAAGCCGCCGGAGTTCACCAGGAACAGGAGCACGCCGACGCGGCGCACGCCGAGCCGATGCCCGCCGAGGCACAGGACGGGGCGCACGGCGAGGCGCACGGCGAGGCGGCGGATGGCGAGGCGGAGCACGCCGAGCCGATGCACGCCGAGGGCCTGCCGGCCGACGTGGAGGCCGAGCACGGCGAGGCCCTGCCGGCTGAGCCGGAGCACGCCGAAGCTGAAGACGCCGAAGCCGAGGACGACGAAGCCGAGGACGCCGAGCCGGAGGACGCCGAAGCTGAGCACGCCCAACCGGCTCAGGCCGAACCTGTGCACGCCGAAGCCGAGGACGTCCAGCCTGAGCAGCCCGTGCCCGCGCCCATGGGAAAGGGTGCCGGGGGCAGTGGCGGTCAGGGGCTGCTCGAGTTGCTCGAGGCGGCGTTCGCCGGGCTCGACGACAAGACGTGGGCCGTGGCGCAGAACCGGGTCTTCACCGACGAGCCGTCGGCCGTCGACCAGCTGGCCAAGCTCTTCGCCGTCCCCCCTGCCGACATCACCGCCACCGAGTACGAGCTGCGCACGCGCCTCGACCAGTGGCTGGCGAGCGACGAGGCGGCGCCCTTCCGGGCACATCTGGACGAGCTGATCAAGACGGTCGGGCCGGCCCCGTCCAAGGACCAGCTCACCGGCGCGGCGAGCTGGCACGGCGCGGAGATCCGCGCGCTGGAGGTGCCCGCCTGGCAGTTCGTGCTGGCGTCGTTGGCGGCGCACGCCCGGCAGCCGCAGGTGCAGCACGTGCCGCCGCAGGTGCAGTTCCCTCCGCCGCCGGGCGGGCCGCACTCGGCGTTCGGCCCCTTCCCGCCGCCCCCGCCCGTGGGCCCGCCTGCCGGGCTTCCGGTGGAGCCGCCTGCGGGGCCGCCGGTGTTCCAGGCGTTCACGCCGGTGACGCCACCCGAGGCCAACGGCGAGCCGGAGCGGCCGTACCAGCCGCTGAAGGACGTCTCCCAGACGCGGCGCTGCTTCCGGCAGCCGGACGGACGGTGGTGGCTGCGCGTCGACGTGACCGCCGAGCAGCTCGCCGGAGGCGAGTGCCCGCTGCCGACGGGGTTCGCCGCCTACCTGGGGCTGTCGCCGGGTGAGACCAAGACCGTCAGGAGCGCGGCGGGCGAGCTGACGATGACCTGGCACGGCAGGCCGGTGCTGGTGTCCGTCGCTCAGCTGCTCGTGGACGTGGGCGCCAAGGAGGGCGGACACCTGTTCCTGACCCTCTCGGACGAGGGCGTGCTGCGGGCCAGGCACCTGCCGGTCGCCGCTCAGGGCGCCGAGAAGATCACCAAGGCGCTGCGCCTGGTGGGCTACACGGCGCCGGGCGGCACCAAGGAGCAGGCGGCGAGGGTGATCGCCACGAGGATCGGCATGACGGGCCCCGTACCGCTGCCCGACCTGCTCGCCAGACTCCGCGAGCGCGGGGACCGCGACCTGCTCGAACTGCTGGACTGAGCCGGTGCCGCGGCTCGCGATCGGCCCAGAGTTCCCCACGGCACTCAGCGCCCTGGCCCCGTCGGTGCGCAGGGACGCCGTGGTGGCGCTGCGCCGGTTCCTGCTGAACGTCGCGGGCGCCCCGCACCCCGAGCGGGTGAGGGGCGCCAGGGATCCGCGCGTCGCGACCCTGCGCCTGGCGGAGGGCCATCGCGGCGTCGTGGTGCGGCAGCGGGACGTGTACTGGCTGCGGACGGTCCTGCCCGGCCCGGACGCCTGGTCGTACGCCCGCCGTCACCGCTACGGCGTCAACCCGGTGATCGGGGTCGTCGAGGAGTGGGACGCCGAGGCCCTGGAGCGGGTGGAGCCTGCCCTGCGCAGGTCGGCGGAGAGGTCGGCGGGCGCGTCGGGGCTGTTCGACCCGATCTGCGACGGCGACCTGCTGGGCCTGGGCCTGGACGTGCACGCCCTGCCGCTGTTCCGGCTGATCACCACCGAGGCGGACTTGGCCGCGCTGGAGCCGCTGCTGCCGCCCACGCAGCACGTCCCGCTGACGGTGCTGGCCAGCGGCGGCACGCTGGCGGAGGCGTGGCGGGCGCTGGAGGCATGGCGGGCTTCGTCCGAGCCGCCGGGCCCGATCGACGCCGAGGACCTGCACGCCGCGCTGCTGCGCACTCCCGACCGGGCGGTGTTCGTGCCCGACAAGGTGGCGCTGGATCGGGTGCTGCGGACGCCGGACTGGTGCACGTTCCTGCATCCGCCGCAGCACCGGCTGGCCAGGGCCTCCGTGTACGAGCACCCGGCGCTGGTGGTAGGCGGCGCGGGCACCGGCAAGAGTGTCGTCGCCCTGCACCGGGCCGCCCATCTGGCGGTCCACGGGGCAGGGCCGGTGCTGCTGGTGACGTTCTCGCAGAGCCTGGCCGAGGAGCTGTCGGCGAAGCTGGACCTGCTGCTCGAGGACGAGGTGGTGCGCAAGCGGGTCGAGGTGGACAATCCGGAACGCCTGGCCCTGCGGATCGTGACGGACGCGGAGGGCCGCCGCCCGGCGCTGGTCGGCCAGGGCGCGAGATCGCTGGCCGAGCTGACGGACGCGGCATTGCGGTTGCTCTCGCTCGCGACGGGTGATCTGCTCGACGATGTGGACCCGGGGCAGAAGCCGTACCGTCACATCGTGGTGGACGAGGCACAGGACATCAGCCCGGCGCAGTGGCGGCTGCTGCGCGCGGCGGCGCCGCACGCGCGCGACGACCTGTTCATCGTGGGCGACCCGCACCAGCGGGTCACCGACACCCGGGTGGCGCTGGCCACGGTCGGCATCCCCGCCGAGCACCACACGCTCGGGATCTCCTACCGGCTCCCCCACGAACTGCTCTCCTTCGCCGTACGGCTGCGCGGCGGCGGCCTCTCGACCGGCCTGGTGCGGGGCACGACCGACCTGTACGACCTGACCGCCATCCGCAACGGCGAACGCCCGGACGTCAGGGCGTACGCGACCCGGGAGGCGGAGCTGGCCGGGCTGCGCGCCACGGTGGAGTCGTGGCTGGCCGAGGGGGTGGCGCCGGCGGAGATCGCCGTGGGCGCGCGCAACCCGCGGCTGGTGCGCGAGGTGCGGCGGGCGCTCGACGGCCTGGAGGTGCGGGTGGCGACGTTCCAGCAACTGAAGGGGCTGGAGTTCGAGCGGGTGGCGCTGTTCGGGGTGGCGGAGGGCGTGGTGCCCGAGCCGCCGACGGAAGATCCGCCGGAAGATCCTTACGTACGGGCTCGTGCGCTGCAGCGCGAACGGAGCATACTGTTCGTCGCCTGCACCCGCGCCCGTTCGAAGCTTTATATCTCCCATTCCGGAAGAGGGAGCCCGTTTCTACCCCTCTGATCACATAGTCTGAACTGCGGATATCTCTCCTTTGCCGGTTGGACGTCAATGAACCTCAGCCTGAGCGACCTCTCGCCACCCCTGCGCTGGACCTCCCCTGGTCAGATCGCGCCGATCGTCGAGGAGCCCCAGCTGCCCGAGGCCTGGTGGCAGGCGATCCCTCTTGACCGGGCGTGCGCCCTCGTCGGCACGCAGACCGTGGCGGGCCGTCTGGCCGACCTGGCCGTGGCCTGCTGGGGGCATCTCATGCTCGGTGACATCCTGCCGCTGCTGCGGTTCTCCGACCCGGCCGAGGCCGAGCGGACGCCGGAGATGCTCGGCAAGGACGTGGTGCAGAAGTTGTTCACCGGCGTGTTCGAGCGGCTGCTGGAGCCGGTGCCGGACGCGGTGCCCCCGCCGGTGCGGGCGGACCGCCCGCTGCCCGAGCTGATCGACGAGCTGTTCGCGGCGCTGGACGACCGGCAGCGGGCGATCGCGCGCGACCGCCTGTACGCCGAGCAGCGCGCCACGCTCGACGAGCTGGCACAGCGGTTCTCGGTGACGCGCGAGCGCATCAGGCAGATCGAGCGTGACCTGCGCGACCACATCGAAGCCTGGCTGGGCAAGCCGGAGGTCGCCCCGCTGGTGGCCCACGTCGCGTGGCTGCGCGGCCGGCTCGGCTCGGCGGTGCCGGCCGACGACCTGCAGGCCGCCGTACCGTGGCACGGCACGGAGCTGGGCGCACTCGGCATCCCGGCCTGGCGGTTCGTCCGTACGCTGCTGACCGGTTACGAGCAGGCCGAGGGGTGGCTCGTCTCGGGCGGGAGCGACGAGCTGCGGGAGAAGACGCGCCAGCTGTTCACCGACGGCCCGCGCCCGCTCGCCGAGGCCGTGGCCATGGTGTCCCAGCTCGGGGTCCGAGAGGACGTCGCCGAGCGGTGGATCCTCGCCACGCCGCAGCTGCGGGTGCTCGGCCGGCACGTGGTGCCGTGGCCGCGCAGCATCAACGAGAAGGCCGAGGCGGTGCTGGCGGTGGCGGGCACGCCGCTGTCGCCGGAGGAGATCCAGGAACGCATCGGCGAGGACTACAGCCTGGTCGGCATCCGCAACCAGCTCACCGCCGACGACCGCTTCCTGCGGGTCGACCGCAACAAGTACGGCCTGACGCGCTGGGGCGGCGACGAGTACCTCGGCATCAGGGAGATGATCGCCAGGGAGATCGAGCGGGCCGGCGGCGAGGCGTCGGTGAGCACGATCGTGACGAACCTGACCTCCCGCTACGACGTCAGCGAGAGCTCGGTGCGCGCCTACTCGGGCGGGCCGGGGTTCGAGCGGACGCAGCGGGGCTGGATCCGGGTCGCGGGCACCTCGCCGAGCGGGGAGGTGACGTACCAGCCGCGCAAGGACGTCTCCGAGACCCGGCGCAGCTTCCGCTCCCGCGACGGCCGCTGGTGGCACCGGGTCGACATCAACGCCGAGCACCTGCGCGGGTCGGGCTCGCCGCTGCCCACCGGGTTCGCCGCCTATCTCGGGATGGCGCCGGGCGGGCAGCTCACCGCCTCCGCGCCGTCCGGCGACGTGGTGATCAGCTGGCACAACCAGCCCACCATGGGCTCGATCAGGAACGTGCTGGCGGAGTACAACGCGCGCGAGGGCGACCACGTCTTCCTGACCGTCTCCGACGGCGGCGAGCTGCTGACCCGCTACCTACCGGCCGCGCCCGTGGCGATGCCGCCCATCAACCGGGCCCTCTACCTGCTCGGCTACACCGCTCCGGTCGGCTCGGAGATGGAGGGCCTGCGGCTGATCGGGGCCAGGATCGGGCTGCCCGACACGGCCGCCCGCGAGGAGGTCCTGGCCAGGCTGCGCGAGCGCGGCGACCGCGACATCCTCGCCTACCTGGGGGCGTAGGGGTTCGCCGCGGCCCCCGACTAAGCTCGGGGGATGTTGCGGATCTACGACACGCGCGCCAGGCAGGTCGAGGAGATCGAGGCCGATCGGGCGGTACGCATGTACACGTGCGGGCCGACCGTCTACCGTCACGCGCACGTGGGCAACCTGCGCACGTACGTGCTGTCCGACCTCATCAGGCGGGTTCTGGAGCGGCGGCGGGTGCGCGTCGTGGCCTGCCGCAACATCACCGACGTCGGCCACCTCGTCGAGGATCCGTCGGGCGACGGCGAGGGCACGGACGAGGACAAGGTCGTCGCGCAGGCGCGGGCCGAGGGGCGTTCGCCGCGCGAGCTGGCCCGCTTCTACGAGGACGCCTTCGTCGCCGACACCGCCGCGCTCAACCTGCGGCCGCCGGAGCACGCGCCGCGTGCCAGCGAGACCGTCGACCTGATGATCGAGCTGATCGCGCAGCTGGTCGAGCGGGGTCACGCGTACACGGTGCCGGACGGGTCGGTGTTCTTCGACGTCCAGAGCTTCCCGTCGTACGGCGAGATATCCGGCAACCGGCTCGACGCGCTCAGGCCCGCGCACCGCATCGAGGCCGTCGACCCGCGCAAGCGCTTCCACGCCGACTGGGCCCTGTGGAAGCCCGGCGACGGCGAGCTGACCTGGGACGCGCCGTGGGGCCGCGGCTTTCCCGGCTGGCACGTCGAGTGCTCGGCCATGTCGCTGCGCTTCCTCGGCTCGCGCTTCGACCTGCACACCGGCGGCATCGACCTGCGCTTCCCACACCACGAGGACGAGCGCGCCCAGTCGAACGCGGCGACCGGCCACGAGGTCGTCCGCCACTGGGTGCACGGCGAGCACCTGCTGTTCGACGGGCGCAAGATGGCCAAGTCGACGGGCAACGTGGTGCTGCTGTCCGACGTCGTGGCGGCCGGGCTCGACCCGCTGGCCGTGCGGCTGGCGTTCCTGGAGCACCGCTACCGGCAGCAGCTGAACCTCACATGGGACACCCTGCGGGCCGCCGACCGCACGGTGCGCCGGTGGCGGGCGCGGGTGGCCGAGTGGTCGGAGTCGCCGAGCGCCCCCATGGCCACCGCGTACGCCGAACGCGTCGAGGCCGCCTTCGACGACGACCTGGACACGCCGTCCGCGCTGCGGATCCTGCGCGAGCTGGAGCGCGACGAGTCGGTGGCGCCGGGGGCGAAGTTCGAGACGTTCCTCCATCTCGACCAGGTGCTGGCGCTCGACCTGTCGTCGGAGATCGGCAAGCCGAAGGTGTTGCCGCCCGGGGCGGCCGAGTCGCTGGCGGCAAGGGAGCGGGCGCGGGAGGCCGGCGACTGGGCGGCGTCCGACCGGCTGCGCGACGAGCTCGCCGAGATGGGCGTCCGGGTGTCCGACACCCCGGAGGGCCAGATCTGGGCCTGACATCTCCTCGTGGCGGCGCGTCCGGAGTACTGATCGCGTGCTGTCAGACTTGATCCCAGTTCGGGGACAAGGAGGTGTCGGTGAGGCCCTATGCGTGGATGCCGTGGCCTTTGCGGTGGTTCGCCCGGGTGTTAACCGTTCTTCTCGCGCTGGCGGTCGTGCTGGCAGGGGTTGTGGTGTACACCGTGCAGAGATCGTTCCCACAGGTGGATGGGGCCGTACGGCTACCGGGATTAGCGCAGAACGTCGAGATTTATCGCGATAAATCGGGAATCCCGCATATCTATGCCGACACCGCGGCCGACCTCTTCATGGCTCAGGGCTACGTCCACGCCCAGGACCGCTTCTTCGAGATGGACTTCCGCCGGCACACCACCGCCGGCCGCCTCTCGGAGCTGTTCGGCGCGGCCACGCTCGACAACGACAAGGCGCTGCGGACCATGGGCTGGCGCCGGGTCGCCGAGCAGGAGCTGCCGCTGCTCGACCAGTCGACCCGCGACTACCTGGACGCGTACGCCAAAGGCGTCAACGCCTGGCTCGACGCCCATCCGAACGCCTCCAGCCGCAGCCTCGAGTACTCCGTCCTGAAGATCCAGAACGGCGGCGGCCGGCCGGAGAAGTGGACGCCGGTCGACTCGCTGGCCTGGCTCAAGGCCATGGCGTGGGACCTGCGCTCCAACATGGAGGACGAGATCGACCGGGCCCTCGCGCTCACCAAGCTGCCGAGGGAACGCGTCGACCAGCTCTACCCCGGCTACCCGTACGACCGGCACCTGCCGATCGTCAACCAGGGCACCATCGAGCGCAACCGCTTCGACCAGCAGGTCGAGCCCCGGCTGCGAGCCGGTGACGCGCTCGCCCGGGCGGCCGGGACGCTCGACGCGGTGCCGAGCACGATGGGCACGGCCGACCGCGACGGCCTCGGGTCGAACTCGTGGGTGGTCTCCGGCGAGTACACCGCGAGCGGCAAGCCGCTGCTCGCCAACGACCCGCACCTGGCCGCGCAGATGCCGTCCGTCTGGTACCAGGCCGGGCTGCACTGCCGCAAGCTCAGCGCGGAGTGCCCGTACGACGTGACCGGGTTCACCTTCTCCGGCGTCCCCGGCGTGATCATCGGGCACACGGACAAGATCGCGTGGGGGTTCACGAACCTGGGGCCGGACGTGTCCGACCTCTTCCTGGAGCAGGTGGACGGCGACACGTACCTGTACAAGGGCCAGCGGCTGCCGCTGGAGACCCGCAGGGAGCAGATCAAGGTGGCCGGGGGCAGCCCGGTCACGATCACCGTCAAGAGCACCCGGCACGGCCCGCTGATCGACGACGTGATCGGCGGTGCCCGGCCCAGCGGCGAGGCGAACGCCGTGGCGCTGCAGTGGACGGCGCTGACGCCCGGCCGGACGGCCGACTCGATCTTCCTGCTGAACAGGGCGGCCGACTGGGAGGAGTTCCGGGCGGCGGCCGCGCTGTTCGAGGTGCCGGCCCAGAACCTCGTCTACGCCGACACCTCGGGCACGATCGGCTACCAGGCGCCGGGGCGCATCCCCGTACGCGAGAGCGGCGACGGCACCCTGCCCGCCCCCGGCTGGACCGGCGAGTACGACTGGAAGCCCGCGCCCATCCCATACGACCAGCTGCCGTCGGTGCGCAACCCGGCGGACGGGTTCATCGTCACGGCGAACAACGCCGTCATCGACCCCAACCGGTACCGGCCGCTGCTGACGAAGGACTGGGCGTACGGCTACCGCTCCGAGCGCATCCGCAGCCTCATCACGGAGGCGATCCAGCAGGGGCCGATCGACGCGGCCGTCATGTCGCGCATCCAGCAGGACACCCACAACGGCTTCGCCGACACGCTGATCCCGGCGCTGCTGCGGGTGGATCTCGCGGGCCCCGGGGTCGCCGCCAGGGAGTTGCTGAAGACCTGGGACCGGCGGCAGGACCTCGGCTCGGCCGCCGCGGCGTTCTTCAACGCGGTCTGGCGGCAGGTGCTCGTGCGGACGTTCAACGACGACCTGCCGGAGTCGGCCCGGCCCACCGGGGGCGACCGCTGGTACGAGGTCGTCAGGCGGCTGCTGGACGCCCCCGGCGACCCCTTCTGGGACAACGTGACGACCCGGAACCTCAAGGAGACCCGCGACGACATCCTGCGCCAGGCGATGGCCTCGGCCTACCAGGAGCTGGCCGACCGGCTCGGCGAGGACGTCAAGGCGTGGCGCTGGGGCGACCTGCACCAGCTGGAGCTGGTCAACGGCTCCCTCGGGACCTCGGGCATCGCGCCGGTGGAGGCGCTGTTCAACCGCGGACCGCTGCGGGTGCCGGGCGGCAAGGACGCGGTGAACGCCACGGGCTGGAACGTTCAGACGGGGTACGCCATCACCACGGTCCCGTCGATGCGCATGATCGTCGACCTGTCGGACCTGGACAAGTCGCAGTGGATCAACCTGACCGGCGCCTCGGGGCACGCCTTCCACGACAACTACTGGGATCAGGCCGAGGCGTGGGCCCGCGGCGACCTGCTGCCGATGCGCTCGACGCCGCAGGCGGTCAGGAAGGCCGCGGTCCACACCCTCCGACTGACCCCCTGACTCGCCACGGCCCTGCCCCTCGCTCGGGGCAGGGCCGTGGTGCTCGCCGGGGGCGTTCTTCCTGACAGGAGGCTGTCAACCGGGGCGGCGCCAGCGGAGCGGCTCGCGAGGGTAGCCGCCGTCGTCCAGGCCGGCCAGCCGCTCAAAAATGTTGTACGAGGCCTGGTGGCCGCAGACGGCCACCGAGACGAGCATCGCCAGCAGATAGAGCGGGAGCATGGGCAGTCCCCCGCACCAGGCCCACTGCGTGGCGTGCCGGGATTCGTGCAGAATCAGCCGCTCGCTCAGAGCGTTTCGCCTGGTCAGAACCACATTTCCAACCGTGAAGGCACCCGCGATCGGGAAGCGGGGACGGTAGCCGAAGGCCAGGATGAGCCCCTCGGGGCCGCGCCGCGGGGTCGCCCCACCGGCGACCGCGAGCAGCAGGCCGAGCGGCGTGGAGAGATTGAGGAAGTTCGCCGCGGAGCGGAACCGGAAGCGCTTCTCCATACGTCTCAGTCTTGACCGATCTTGACAAGCCGGAATAATAACCCCTGTCCTGAAATCTCCCACAAGAGCAGGATTATGAGATTCTCCATCCTGGGCGCGCTGCTCGGCACCGTCGCACTGGCAGGAACCGGCGGAGCCGCGATCACGCAGGCGTCAGCAACCGAATCCCTCCGACTCACTGACAACCCTCCCCCTCTCCACCTGGCCTTAGCCGCCGATCCCTCCACACCGACGCCGACCTCTCCTACGGCGTCGCCCTCCCCCACGGAGACGCTCTCCCCGACGGCGACCCCCACCCCGACGGCCAGCCCCC